>JAACSU010000037.1 GCA_010119145.1 Candidatus Gracilibacteria bacterium | reverse complement strand
TAGGTCGAGTTTGAAGTATATAGAACTTTCGATTTTCCAGAGCCCATTCTATATCTTGAGGATATTTATAGTGATCTTCGATCTTGATACAGAGTTTTGCCAATTCTTTAATTAGCTTGGCGGACAGTTTTGGTTTTTCTCTTTTAGATTTTGGAACAAAAATTGTTTCAATTCCTTTTTTACTCCTTACAATCATTTTCTCTTGAGAATTTATATTTTTATCCAAAATATTTAAGGTATCCTTTTCTATTACATAAGTATCAGGAGTAATTTGACCAGAAACCAATATTTCTCCCAATCCCCAAGCAGCTTCGATTACCATTTGGTTTTTGTCTTTGGTCACTGGGTGAACCGTAAAACAAACCCCGGAAGCATCAGACTGAACCATTTTTTGAACCACAACTGCCACCGAAACTGGTGTATGGTTTAATTTTCTCTGGAATCTATAAAATATAGCTCTGGGAGTATAAAGTGAGGACCAACATTTTTTAATATTCTCAATCAAATTTTCTTTAGTGGTATTTAAATAAGTTTCTAATTCTCCGGCCCAAGAATCAATTTTAGAATCTTCAGCTGTTGCCGAGCTTCTCACCGCCACGTATTTTATTCTCAATTTGCCAAACTCTTTTAAAATTTCTTCTTCAATTTTTTTTGGCATCTTCGCTTTCGAAATCAGATCTCTTAATATCTCAGAATTCTCTTCCACCGACTCAATATCTTTAATATTAATTCTATTCCAACTCTTTTTTATTTCTACATTTATATCATTTTCTTCTAAGAATCCTTCAAAGGCTCCAGCTAAAATAATAAAACCATCTGGCACTGGAATTCCAATTTTTATTAATTCTCCCAAATTCGCTCCTTTACCGCCAGCAATTTGAATGTCTTTTTTATCTATTTCTTTAAAATCTTTAATAAATTTCATATTTTAATCTGCTTTTTCATTTGTTTAATTAAAGAATCAACTGCTTTCTCTTTTGACCAATCACCCCAAGGATTAGGAATTTTAATCTTGGCTTTATTTTTTTCAGCG
>JAACSU010000036.1 GCA_010119145.1 Candidatus Gracilibacteria bacterium | reverse complement strand
TCCTGAACGGTTACCGATTAGATTAAATCAGATTTAATCGGATATAATCGGATAGAATTAGCTAAGAGATAAGATTTAATTAGATGAAATCAGTTTAAAACTTAGAGGAAAATGCATTAATTTGTTTTCCTAAGATGATATATTCTTCCTGTAATTTATCTGTATTTATTTCGTAAACTAGATAAATAACTTTAAGGTGAGTTACAACTTCATTGGCTGAACCTGAAGAAATTTCCAAATAATTTTTAGTTTGTTTTTTAGAACGGAAAAAACCTTCAGATATATTTGCAGGAACAGAAATAGAGGCTCTTTTTATCTGGTCACATAAAGAATAATCTTTTGACAATTCATAATTATTTTTGATCAATAAATAGATTTCTTTTACTAATTCTAAGGATTTTTGATAAATCCGTAAATCTTTTATTTGAAACATGTTTTTATTTAAACTGATTTTATCCGATTAAATCTGATTTTATCCGATTCTATCACTCGTCATGTGACCTAAACTGTAATGCCTCCGCCACGTAACTCGCTTCTATTTTCGCAGTTCCATTCAGGTCGGCGATCGTCTGACTGATTTTGATCGTCTTAAAATAACTCCTGGCCGAAAGAGAAAGATTGGCGATTGCCTGTTTTAAAATTGTGACCGCCTCAGGCGTTAGTTGACAAAATTTTTTTATTTGAGCTGAGGACATCTCGCCATTATTAAAAATTTTTAGCCCCTTAAATCTTTTTCGTTGAATTTCTCTTGCTTTAACAACTCTTTCTCTCACTTTCTGACTGGACTCACTCAGAATATTACTGGTTAATTTTTCTTCTGAGACTGATGGAACATCGATATGTAAATCAATTCGGTCCAAGAGAGGTCCTGATAATCTTTTTTGATATTTTAAAATTGTTCCGGGGAGACAGT
>JAACSU010000035.1 GCA_010119145.1 Candidatus Gracilibacteria bacterium | reverse complement strand
TAATAAAACTTGTATTTATCCGGACAGGAAAGTTATTCCCGATGTTAATTATTATTATCGTACCATTAGTACAAGTGGAACTAATAAATCCGATTTTTCAAGCCAAGTATCAGGCAAGACTATTTGTGTGCCGCCTTCTTCAATGAGGGAAAAATAATTTATTACTTGTTGTAAGTGTTGTAAGGTGGAACCTGGTAGACCTGGTAGACTGGTATAAGATGATATGCCTTCAAAAAACATAGTTAAAATTTATATCAAAGACGGAATTTATCATGTCTATAACCGTGGCGTAGAAGAGCGAGTTGTTTTTCTTGATGAACAAGATTATAAAGTATTTTTGTATTATCTCAAAAGTTATCTCAGTCCACCAGAATTAATAAAAAATCTTCCTAATCTTCCTACTGGATTGAAGCGAAATATCCCAAAAATTTCTCTTTATAAAGAAATCAAGCTGTTTTGTTATTGTTTGATGCCGAATCACTTCCATTTAATGATAAAACAGTTAACGGATAGAGCAATTGTTGAATTTATGAGACGTTTGACTAATGCTTATACCAGATACTTCAACGAAAAATATAAACGGGTGGGTGGACTTTTTCAAGGGACATATAAGGCTGTTTTGGTAAAAAAAGAGGATTATTTTTTGCATCTTTCTCGTTATATCCACATTAATATTTTGAAACTTTCTCAAAATTGTAAAGACAAGTTTAAAAAATTAAGAGAATATCCGTATTCTAGCTATCAGGACTATTTAGGTAAAAAAAATACATGCTGGATTTATAAAGACGAAATGGTGGAATATTTTAAAGATAAAAAATCTTATCAAGATTTTGTAGAGGATTACGCCGTGGATAGCGAACAGATTTTAGGAGATTTAATTCTTGAGTAGTACTAGTAGTACCAGGTAGTACCAGTAGTACCAGGTCGAACCTGGTAAGGCTGGTAAGGTTATATGATTTATCAAGAAGAAATAAAAATTTTAACCCTTGGATTTTGTGATGTTTATAATATTACAGATGAGATAAATAAAA
>JAACSU010000034.1 GCA_010119145.1 Candidatus Gracilibacteria bacterium | reverse complement strand
TTTGTTTAATTTTTCGACAAGAATACAATAAATAATCTAATATATAGTATTGAATATTAAATAGTTATTAACATTTTACATAAAGTTATTAACAATATGCTGTAATGTTTGTCGTTTCTTATAATTACTTGATTTACAATGTTTTAATTTATAGAAGTCTCCTATAATAATTCTATTATTGTAAAATTTTTCGTCAAAATGTAAAAAACTAATAACATCACGCACAACTGCCTGATATTGAAAATATTGAGAAGCTTGGGCAAAAATTATGTAATTTATTGCAAGACTGATAATTGATAAAATTGTTTTTTTAATGTTCTATTGTATTAATTGTTATTCTAATTTTTTTTGGAGTTTTATCTATTACAAAATTTTACTACTCTTTGCATCAAAGCATTGTACTGATAATGTGCATCATTTTTGTATTTTTTGCAGAGTTGTTGGTATAAAAGCATATTAGGGGCATCTTGTTTCCCATTTACTTTAAGACCCAATTCTTTCAGACGGGTTGAGCAAATAAAGACAGCAAGTGCAAAAATTGTTTTTTTTCTACCTTCAGCTATATCGTTTAACCCTTTTCCGATTATTTCCCAACCGGGAACAGTTTTATATTCACTTTTCTTTAGCATTACGAATGAATTTTATAAGTCTTTTCTCTAAAGAACTAATGTCAATTGCAGGATATCTAATTAAATTTGGTTTTATTTTTTGAAACAAAACAGAAAGCAAATTCATATCAAAACCGCTAAAATGTGAAAAGCCAGTAGCATCAATTAAATCTTGTTCCCAACCTCGCTGCACTTTAGCAATAATCTGAGAATAGAGGTCGTAATGAAAGAATGAAACATTATTGTTTTTTTGAATGAAAATATTGCGTTTATCCCAACCGGGAATCAATGGAATAAAATGTGAAGGTGAAACAATCTCAATATTCATATTCAGTGTTTCTTTTAATAACTGAATTGCCTTATACATTTCATCCGTATCGGGTTGAAATGATATATCCACATCAATTGTGGTATTTCTTATTCCAAACCAAATAGCAGTAGCACCACCGGTAAAATAAACTGATGTTGGTTTTTTTATTATTTTTCCAAACTCTTTTATAAATTGCTCTACCGTATTTTTATTGGAAGGGTTCCGCATATTTTATTATTTTTTATCAGATGAATTATAAAGAGATTTAAGTTGTTCTATTTCGGCTTTTGTCTCCTTGTAATTTGATTTTAATTCAGAGTTCTCAAGTTCTAATTTTTCAATTTTTGCATTTAATTCAGTTATCTTATTTTGATGTTTTTGTACTTCGTTTAATAATAAAACCGATAACATGGGATATTGAACAGCATCAGGAATTAATTTTCAGAATCACTACCTTTTATTACGTCTTTTTCTTTTGCAAA
>JAACSU010000033.1 GCA_010119145.1 Candidatus Gracilibacteria bacterium | reverse complement strand
TTCATCTATTTAATTCCTATCTTAGCAATCATTTTAGCCTCTGGAAAAAAAACTTCGATGTATCGATACATCGAAGTTACTGGATTTGTTATTTTTTCGTTAGTTTATTTATTATCTTCTCAATTCCATCGTGAGGATTGGAAAAGTCTGGTAAAGAGTCTTCCAAAAAATGTTCCTGTTTATATGATCATGTCATCAAGCGACCCGGTAAAGTATTATTCACGCAATTTGACAATTAATAATTTGGCGAGTTTGCAAGTTAGCGAATTTGAAAAAGAAATAACTGTAATTCCGTTTTCATTTGGGGTTCACGGATTGGATTACAAAAGTCTTTTGAGTAATAAAGGTTATCAACTAAAAAAAGAAATTAGTTTTCGAGAAGTAACTTACGAACGATGGGTTAGATAATTTTACTAGGCAATTTTTTATATTCAATATACGAAGCAACTGAAAGAATAATCAGACCAATAAAAAACGATAAAGCTAGAGCATAAGGGGGACCTGATACGTTCATGGTTGGAATAAGATAATAGCTGCCAAAGCTAATGATAATGAAAATTCCCAAATTAGCAATCAAAATATATGAAGGCTTCTTAACAGTATACAAAAGAAAGAGCAATGGCAAGTTAAGAAAGGTATAGATGATATAGGGCCATGTTAAAGTCTTGGTAATGATAGCTGTTTGGGCAAATTTTTCGGTGAAAAAAAGATAAAAAATAACGTTTGGAGTAAAGAATAAGACAATAAAAAAAGCGGTTGGAATCAATAAGTAAACTATGCCAGTCTTAAATTCTTTTTTTACCTCTTCTTTAGTTGAAATCTTAGAAAACTTTGGTGATAAAACCTGTGTAATACTAGCAATTGAAGCAATGACGGTCAAAATTATTTTTTGTGCTAATCCATAATAACCAACTTCCGGAGATTTAGACAGAAAGTAAGACAATATAAAAAGATCCATACGTTGGGCTAAGTTAAAAAACTGTGAAGCGATAAAAAACGTAATTGTATAACCAAAACGAAACTCTTCTTTTTTTACTGATGCCTTTAAGATTTCTAAAACAATATGTCTTTTTTCAAAGAATAAAAGAATAAAAAAAACAATCGGACCGATAATACCAAAAACAAAAATTATTGATCCAACGGTGATCAGTTTCAGCGGGATCATGATAAATATGATGATCGTTTTTATAAGATTGGAAAGATTTAAAAAGACATTGGCTTTGAGAAATCTTTTTGCAGCAAAAAGTGCATTGATTGCATAGTTTTGCCAAACAAGAAATAAGACCGAAAATGTCGTGGCATAAAGTTCCCATGACGGAGCTCCGGTTTTAAAGAAAATTTTATCCAAATAAGGAAAAAAAATAAAAAGAAGCAAAATAATTATGACGGAAAAACCAGTCTGATAAAACAGAATTGTTTTTAAAAAAATATAAATATTTTTTTGTTTTTTTTCGATCATAACTGGGAGATAGGAATATATGCTGGCGGTTGTTCCAAAATCAAGTATATTAGCTAGAACATAGGCAATTCCAAGTAGAACGCTTAAAACTCCATATTGGGAAGGTGCTAAAATACGGACAAGCAAGAAAGCAAAAAATGCGATAAAAACAACATTTAGATAATTACCAACAGTATTAATAATAATATCTTTACTGGTTGGCTTCTTGATAAAATTAAATAGCCTTTGAATCATTTGTTAATTATAATTGAAATTAAAAAAATCTGCTATAATTTGTACTAATATGGCAAAAACAGCACTGATCACAGGAATCTTGGGACAAGATGGTCCTTATTTAGCAAAATTATTACTTGAAAAAGGCTACAAAGTCTATGGATTGATCCGCAGATACTCAAATCCTAACTTCAGCAACCTTGATTTTTTAGGAATAACGAAGAATATAGAGCTTATCGACGGAGATATGTCCGATGAATCCTCACTTCTCCATCTTATCAAAAGGATCATGCCTGATGAGGTATATAATTTAGCCGCTCAATCATTTGTGGGTTCTTCATGGCAACAGGCTAAGTTAACAACGGAAATCAACGCTCTGGGAGTTCTGTATTTATTGAATTCTATAAAACTTTTTTCCCCGACGACCAAATTTTATCAGGCTTCAACCAGCGAAATGTTTGGCACCAGCCATGAAAATGGTTCTCAGGACGAAAATACGATCTTTCATCCCCGTTCTCCCTATGGAATTTCCAAAGTTTATGCATATTGGATGACGATTAATTTTAGAGAGTCTTATGATATTTTCACCTGTAATGGAATTTTATTTAATCATGAATCCCCTATCCGAGGGATCCAATTTGTCACTCGAAAGATAACCGATGCCGTTGCCAGGATCAAAATGGGACTGCAGGACAAACTAAGCCTCGGAAATCTAGATGCCCGACGCGACTGGGGATTTGCTGGAGACTATGTCGAGGCAATGCATATGATGCTTCAAAGCGAGAAACCAGACGATTATGTCATCGGAACG
>JAACSU010000032.1:1129-1670 GCA_010119145.1 Candidatus Gracilibacteria bacterium | reverse complement strand
TTGCTACCGAGTTTACTAAATGAGATATAATTGGGGAATGTGGACCAAATCTCTTAAGTGGATTTACCTTTACGTTCTTAATGATCTGGGATGGTTTATCGGAAGTTATTAGGTGTATGTCGTGGCCAGCATCTGCAAAATATCTCATCCAACGTTCAGCATGGATGCTCTCTAAAGGAACAATATAAAATATTTTCATTTCCTCTTTAGCCAATTATCCAGTTTCCTGCTGGAATTTTCTGGCCGACGATGTCCTACGGGCAAAGTAAGCTTTGCCACTACATAGCAAAGTAAACTTTGCTACTACAGATAGACGAGAGTTTACTTGAATATTTACCTTTCGAAAGAGATGGGTTAAATCCTCCCTGAAGGAATGGTATCTCTCTTTTCCAATCCGATACCGCTTTCCTACCTTTTCTAACCTAATTACACTATTATTGGACATAGTTATCGGGTTCAATGAATTGAACCCCTACAAGCAGAGTAAACTCTGCTACTACTTACAAAGTTCTTTAAGTTTTACCACAAAGAGTTTAGCCTC
>JAACSU010000032.1:0-1089 GCA_010119145.1 Candidatus Gracilibacteria bacterium | reverse complement strand
ATTGACTGATAGATAACTCTATGTCTTTTAACTCGGCAACGGTCAAAATAATTGATTAAATTCAAATATTCTTTATCCAAAGCCAATCGCATAAATTCAAAGGTTGTTTTATGGGATTCTACAGAACGACTCCTGAACCCCTCGCTTAGCATATAACCACGACAAGCCTGTAATACTGAATTATAAGCAACAGCAAACGCCCAATCCCAATTCTGAGTAACAATAAACTCTGCAGTTTTTAAATCCCGTTCTGCCAGAGAGAACAAATCTTCTATCTCTCCAGGGCGGGCTTTTTCCTGTTTTATTTTGTTCTCTTTAATTAAATCATCGTATTTCATTTTCCGAACCTATTATTTCTATTTTTTTATCCTCCAAAATCCTCATTAAAAAAGGTTCTTTCTCGTTTAATCTTTTCTTAAATTCTTCTATATTCATCAGAGTATAGTTAATTGTCCGGGAAATTTTGGATTCTATTTGTTGGATTTTTTCTTGAAGTTTTATTTCATCAATATTGCCAATTACCATTAAGTCGATATCGCTCTTTATGTCTTCTTCTCCTTTTGCTACCGAACCATATACGAAAGCGTATTTAATATTTTTTGTTTTTTTAATTAATTCCTTTATTCTCTCTCCAAGAGCAATTGTCTTTAGGATGATACTTTTTAACTCTTCTTTTATTGGGCAAGTTTTATCTAAAAAATAATTTTTTCTTCCGTTACCAATCTCAAATTTTACCAGCCCCATTTTTTCTAATTTAGGCAACTCTCTTTGAATTGCACCTACGGGTTCAGAAACCAACCTCTCTAATTGCCGAATATAGAATTTCTCTTCAGGATGAGTGAGGAAAAGCGAAAGGAGTTTTCTTTTTGGGCGCGAGGAAATTAAATATTTTAACATTGTTTAGGTTTAGTCCCTTGTATATCTTTTATGTACAATTGTATATCTTTTATATACAATTGTCAATTATCCCTAAAATCTCCCCTTGTTTTACCTCAAAACTTATAGTAAGAGTTAAGTTATCCTGAAATACCATATGATTACAGTGATTATAAAGGAGATTACAGTGATTTTTATCTTTAATCACCGTAA
>JAACSU010000031.1:1758-4060 GCA_010119145.1 Candidatus Gracilibacteria bacterium | reverse complement strand
AGATTTCAATGTCAACTCGCTTAAAATATCAACTGCGTATTTTCTTGTTTCAAAACTCTTACTGTATTTAGCAATTTCACTTAATAGAAAAATCGATTCTTTTGGATACTCCTTAGCTAATTCCATGAGAATGTGACCGACGTGGCTTACCGCAAGTGTTCCTGTTTCATCCAACTCATCAATCATTTTTACGAAAACTTTTTCAAGTTCCAATTCTGCCAGAGGTTCGAACAATTTTATTCCTCCCTAAAAATATTATCATAATCAAAAATTATGTCAAGAAAAAAATTTTGATCCTGAGTTTACGGCAATTATCGAAAGAACTAAATTAAATTTTATCAAGAAATAAAATGTGATAAAATAAAAGGAGGTTAATCCTCCTTTTAAGATTATGCCAAAAGAAATTGTTATTTCAGAAGATATTTTAAGAAGATTATATTTACACAAGAAATTATCTTCTTCGCAGATAGCTAGGATTAATAATTGCACTCCTTGCTGTATTCGATATAAACTCCATAAATTTAAAATTCCAATCCGGAGCGTTTCCGAAGCAATGATGGTCGATAGGGGAATTAATATTTCTCAAGAAGAGTTAAAGAAATTATATCTTAAAAAGAAATTATCCACTTATAAAATTGCCAAACTTTATCGCTGTAATGAAGAAACAATTCGAGAAAGATTACATAAATTTGGTATCCCTATTCGGTCTAAATTTGAAGCAAATAGAATTTATCCAGTTTACGATTTTGATGGAGATTTAGAAGAAAAAAGTTATTTAATCGGATTTAGAATTGGCGATCTTTGGGTAGGATTAATTAGAAAAAATAGTCAAACAATTTGTGTGAGATGTAGTTCCACCAGGTGGCAGCAGATTAATTTAATTAAAGATTTATTTTCTTCCTACGGCCACGTCAGGATAAATAAAAGAGATAAAAGAGGCGCTATTAAAATTCGTTGCCACCTTAATATGACTTTTAATTTTCTTTTAAAGAAAAAGGATGATATTCCAAAATGGGTCTATAAAGATAATAAGTGTTTCATGGCATTTCTCGCGGGCTATTTTGATGCCGAGGGATATATGGGTGTTCGGAAAGACGGTACTAGCGAATGGCAAATATCCTCATACGATAAAAATATTTTGCATCAAATTTATAAGAAATTAAATACTCTTAATATCAAATGTTTAAAACCTTGGCTTTCAAGAAAAAAAGGATATGTCGATGAATTATATGGTCGCCGAAATAATGATAGATGGACTATTGGAGTCTTCCGAAAGAGTTCATTGTTGTGCCTATTGGATTTTATGGGGTTATATTTAAAACATCCTAAAAATATAAAAGCTATGAAAGTAGTAATTCAAAATATTAACGAACGAGATAAAAAATTTGGAAATCTAAGAATGAATTAATAAAACATGAAAAAATATTATCTTTCTACAGCAATTCCATATGTTAATTATGCTCCCCACGCGGGATTTGCCTTAGAAATTATTCAAGCTGATGTGATCGCTCGTTATCACCGACTTTTAGGCGAAGAAGTTTTTTTCTTAACTGGAACTGACGAAAATTCCTTAAAAAATGTTCAGGCAGCAGAAGAGGAGAAAATTCCTATAAAAAAATTAGTAGATCGAAACTCTAAAAGATTTTATGAATTAAAAAAAACCTTAAATTTATCTTTTGATGATTTTATTCGGACTACCGAAAAGCGCCATATTAAAGGGGCCCAAAAACTTTGGTTAGCTTGCAAAAAAGATATTTATAAAAAAACTTATAGAGGGCTCTATTGTGTTGGTTGCGAAGAATTTTATAAAGAGAGTGAATTAGTCAATGGTCTTTGCCCAGAACATAAAACTAAACCTGAATTGGTTGGGGAAGAAAATTATTTTTTCCGACTTTCAAAATATCAAAATCAGTTTAAAAAAATTATTGAAAGAGATAAGGTGAAAGTAATTCCAGAAACTCGGAAAAACGAAGTTTTAAGTTTTATAAATTCTGGCCTTGAAGATATTTGTATTTCCCGCTCAGCTGAACGTGGTCGAGGATGGGGAATTCCAGTGCCAGGAGACCCAACTCAAATTTTATGGACCTGGTATGACGCTCTCAGCAATTACATTAATGCCGTTGGATATCCCGACAATCCCAAAAAATTTAGAAAATGGTGGCCAGCAGATCTCCATGTCATAGGGAAGGGGGTGATTCGTTTCCACGCCGTATACTGGATAGCGATGCTTCTTTCAGCAAAATTGGTATTGCCAGAGAAGATTTTCGTTCATGGTTATTTAACCTCGGCGGGACAAAAAATG
>JAACSU010000031.1:0-1717 GCA_010119145.1 Candidatus Gracilibacteria bacterium | reverse complement strand
TTGCGGGAAATTCCCTCGACCGAAGATGGCGATTTCACTTATGAGAAATTTGAAAAAAGATACAACTCAGATCTGGCGGCTGGACTAGGAAATTTAGTGGCCAGAGTTTTAACAATGGTAGAGAAATATTGTGGCGGTAAGGTACCTAAAATTGATAAGGATCCGGATAGTCATCCATTAAGGATCAATCAAAATATCCATAATTGGAAAAAATCTTGGCAAGATTTAGATAATGCTCTGGCTAATACTTATCAATTTAACGAAGCGCTTTCTTCTATTTGGAAATTTATTACCGAGGCTGATAAATACATTGAAGAAAACAAACCTTGGGATTTAGCAAAAGAGGGGAAAGTCGAGGAATTAAATTGGGTATTATATGGATTGTTGGATGCCATTCATCAACTTACTTGGCAAATTTTTATCTTTTTACCAGATGCTGCCTTAAAAATTGCTAATGCTTTAAGATTAGAAAAAATATTAGTGAGAAACCCAAACTATAAAGATAGTTGGACTAACATTAAACCCGGAACTAAAATTAAAAAAATTGAGCCCCTCTTCCCTAAATTGATTTGATTTTCAAAATAGAATTTGCTAATCTTAACTTAGAACATTTCAAAAGGGGGTGATAAAGTGCCAATAATGGAAGTTGGAGATTGTGAGGAATTTATAAATAAAATGAAAAAGATGTGTCCCAAGGAGTTATCTAAAGAAAAAGGTGGAGCTGGTCGTTATAAACTAATCATTGCTACTGAGAATCGGAGAGCGATTTTCAAACCAACTGTAACAACCCAAGGGTTAATTACTTTACTCTTAAGAGACTTAAGCGATATTGCCAAAGATAGAATATTAAAAGAAGCAAGAGATATAAAAGAGTTGGAGATTGACGAGTGCTTAAATTTCTGGTTTGACGAAAGAAGAGAACCGCCAGCTAAAGTCCCAATCGAATAGAAAAAGGAAACCGAAAGTTGATCAAATTTTTCAAATAGGCCCAGCCTTGCTGGGCTTTTTTTATTTTCAAAAATGAAATAAAATAAAAAAATGCTTGTAGATACGCATTCCCATTTGAATTTTCCAGCTTTTGATAAAGATAGAAATGAAATTATAAAGAAATGCTTAGAAAGTGAAATTTGGGTGATAAATGTTGGAACAAATTTTGAAACTTCAAAGAAAGCAGTAGAAATTACCACGAAATATGAAAAGGGCGTTTATGCTTCAATCGGGCTTCATCCGATAGATTTGGATACCGGATTAATAAAAATTAAAACGGATGAAAAAGAAGGAAGCCATTTTGAAAAGAAATTTGATTACGAGAAATACAAAAATTTGGCAAAATCTGAAAAAGTCGTGGCAATTGGCGAAATTGGGTTAGATTACTATTGGAAACCAAAAACAAAAAGAAAACTTGAATTATTTAAAGAAAAACAAAAAGATTTACTTTTAAAAGAATTAGAATTAGCCAAAGAATTAAATTTGCCAGTAATTTTTCATTGCCGAATGGCCCACGAGGATTTGATAAAAATCCTAACCGATCCAGACCGCAATTCCTACGATCGTAGGAATCACGGTCAGATTAAGGGAGTAATTCATTGTTTTACTGGGGATTGGGAGCAGGCCGAAAAATATCTGAAAGTGGGTTTTTATTTAGGTTTTAATGGTCTAATTTTTAAAATGAATTTCGATGAAATAATCAAAAAAACGCCAATTGAAAAAATTTTAA
>JAACSU010000030.1 GCA_010119145.1 Candidatus Gracilibacteria bacterium | reverse complement strand
TTTTGCCCTAGGAAAGGGGAAGGGGGTTAAGAAGGGTGAAGTCGTCTATCTTCAATACGATTCAGAAGCGCTTCCACTAGCACGGGCTGTTTATAAAAGAATATTAGAAAGAGGCGCTTATCCAATGGTCAAGGGCATTGAGGAAAGTTTTCAAAAGACGATGTATGAATCGGCATCGGACGACCAATTGAAATTTTTTCCCAAAGAATATACACAGTCGTTAGTTAACACGATCGATCACAGAATTTATTTGATTGCTCCGACTGATCCTTTCTTACTTAAAAACATAGACCCAAAAAAAGTTATGGTCAGTAATAGTGGTGATAAGCGACTGCTTCGAAAATGGCTTTTTGAAAAAGAAGACCAGGGTAAATTAACTTGGACATTGTGTTTGTACGGAACGAAAGGAATGGCTAAAGAATCAGGGATTTCTCTTAAAGAATTTTGGAACGAAATAATAAATGCCTGTTACTTAGGATCGGAAGACCCGATCCCTACATGGAAGAAAACTTTTCAACAAATAAATGACTTGAAGGATAAATTAAATAAATTGCCTGTTGATACCTATCATATGGTTTCCGAAAAAACCGATCTTTATATTAAACTAGGAAAAAATAGGCGTTGGCAGGGTGGAGGAGGGGCCAATATTCCGTCATTTGAGATCTTTACATCTCCTGATTGGCGTGGGGTCAACGGTAAAATATTTTTTAATTTTCCTCTATACCGTTATGGAAATATCATTAAAAATATTTGCCTTGAATTTAAAGACGGAATTATTATCAAAGCAACGGCTGATAAAAATGAAAAACTATTACAAGAAATGATTAAGCAAAAAAACGCCAACAAAATTGGAGAATTCTCACTTACTGATAAGAAGTTTTCCAAAATATCTAAATTTATGGCCAATACTTTATATGATGAAAACTTCGGTGGTGATTTTGGTAATTCTCATTTGGCAGTCGGAACTTCCTATCATGATTGTTACGATGGCGATATTAAAAAAATGACAGAAAAAGATTGGGTGAACCTAGGTTTTAATGAATCGGTAGAGCATTGTGACATTATTAATACAAATGAAAAAACTGTCGAAGCAATCCTTAAAGATGGATCAAAAAAACTCATTTACAAAAACGGTCAATTTGTGATATAACAGGAGTATGCGGCTCTTAAATATTTTAAAAGAGAATAATATTATAAAAGTTTCTCCAGAAGACCACCTTTCAAAAGTTTTAAGTAGGTTGTCGACTTCTCATGATGCCGCCTTTGTTTTTGATAAAGAGGATAAATATATGGGTATTGTAAGCCCTTATTTTACGATGATAAAGTCTTCAATGCCGGCCAATACCAAGGTCCAACATTGTCTAACTCATACTGCAAAGATATATTTAAATTATCCACTATCAAAAGTGTGCCAATTATTTATTGAATCAAAAATTCATTATTTGCCTATTTTTGATGAAAAAGATAAATTTTTAGGGATAATTTCTGCCCGTAGAATACTATCATATTTTAAAGATTTATCTATTTTTAAAGTTGGTGTTGAAAAAATTATTATCAAAAGATGGCAGGGCTTAATCACGGTTCATGAAAACGATACAATTACTCAGGCAATTAATCTTTTTAAATCTAAAAAGATTTCTAAATTAATTGTCATTAATCATGATAAAAAACTTAAAGGTGTTTTGAGCTATTACGATCTGATAAAACTAATGATTAGTCCTAAATATTCCAGTCATCATGGGGAAAGGGCTAATGAAAAAATAAGCTTTTATAACTATCGGGTGAAAAATTTTGCAAAAAGTTATGTCTTAACTTTATCTAAAGAGAGACATTTAATTGAAGTGATCAATCTTATCGTTAATAAAAAAATTGGCAGTGTCATTATCGTAGACCCCGACAGACGGCCTTTGGGAATTATTACGACGCGCGATATTCTCCGCTTTTTTATAGATAATGAAAAATTTGCTTTTATAAAATCCTTAAATCCGTTTAAGAAGATGTTTAAGAAATAAATTAATTCATGAAAAAAATATTAATTAGTTTTGCCATAATTTTGTTGGCATTTTTTTTTCGTTTTAATAATTTAAATTGGGACGAAAATTTTCATCTTCATCCAGACGAGCGATTCTTAACTATGGTTGGGACGGCGATGAAATTACCCTTATCCATTAGTCAATATTTTGACCAAAAAACTTCGTTGATGAACCCAATAAACGTAGGTTACCCCTTTTTTGTGTACGGTCGATTCCCTTTAATATTAACTAAATATTTAGCGAATGTTTACCACATGGATAACTATAATGATTTTACGATTTTAGGTCGTCAACTGTCAGCCTTTTTTGATATATTAATTATTTTCTTTATCATAAAAACGGTTGAGTTATTAGAGAAAAAAAACCGATTTCCATCAAGTTTAAAATATTGGGCGGGATTTTTTTATGCGATCGCTGTCTTGCCAATCCAACTTTCTCATTTTTTTGCTGTTGATACATTTTTAAATTTTTTTATGTTCGGAAGTTTTTATTATATTTTAAAATTTGATTATAGAAACAAAATAAAATATTTATTATTTTCCGCCATTTTTTTTGGTCTGGCGATGGCCTGTAAGATCACGGCTTTATTTATTCTGCCATTAAATTTGTTTTTTTTGATAAGGTCTGTCTTTGTACAAAGACAGACCTTAGTTAAAGCAGCTGGTTTTGTTTTTTCTTATTTTGTTGTGAGTTATTTCACTCTCCGTTTAGCCGATCCTTATTTATTCCAAAATTCAAATATTTTTGATCCGGCTATAAGCAAATTATTTATCGAAAATATTAAATCCTTGCAAAACATGACTGTCAAAAGTATTGATAATTGGTTCCCGCCGATGGTGCAATGGCTTAACAAGAACTCAGTACAACATAGTTTGGTTAACAATATTGTATTTGGGTTGGGAATACCGTATGCAATTTTAACAATAGTTGGAATATTAAAAGTATTATTGTCATTCCCGCGGAGGCGGGAATCCATCCCATTATTAATAATTTTATTTTGGGTTCTAGGTTTTTTTGCCTATCAAAGCATTCAGGTCACTCCAACACTCCGATATTTTATAATTATCTATCCATTCTTAGCAATCTTTACGGCAATAGGAATGAAGTATTTAATTGATTATAAATTTAAATTAGTAGGTAAGTTTAACTCATATCCAAA
>JAACSU010000029.1 GCA_010119145.1 Candidatus Gracilibacteria bacterium | reverse complement strand
TTGATTTTACAATACTATCACGCTCTTTACCTTTTGGAAATTCAGTTATATTTTTAAGTTTATTTTCAAAGTCAATAATTTTATTTTCACTTTCATATACCGATTTTTCCCAATCACTATTAAAAAATGCCCAAGTGCTTTTATATTCCTCTTTAATATTTTTTTATGTGTTTGTATTTGCATCTAATTTTGCGAAATTTTTAAATCGCTTTGCGACTTCTTTTGATGTCCTGCTCAATAAATCCGCAAATTGAATAATGTTAGTATTTTTTGAATTTATTTCTTTAATTGGTATTTTACAATACAGATTGTATGCTGATATTAATTCCTCCCGCGACTAACTACCCGATATTTCAGTAAGCAGCAGAACTGCATTCTCAATGTCTTCCGATTTTTCAATTACAAAATTTATTTGAAAATTTTTGCCAAACTTTCCCGATGTTCCCTGTCTCAATTTAAATTTTATTTTTGAGCCATATTTTTTATGTATGTAATCGATATTTCCCAAACACCATATATCTATTTTGGGGTTTCGTTTTGCCAATAAAATATAAGCAAATCTTTTTCCGCCTTTTTGATAAAAGCTACACCATTTATCGGTTTCAGAAACAGACAAACCGACAATGTGTTTTTTTAGTTGCTCCACTAATTGATAAAAAAGTTGTTTTGAAATGCTTAATTTTTCCATAACATTTAAACTAAATTTCTTTTCATCTCAACAAAAACTTGATTCATTTCGCTAAAATATGTTGAAACTTCCTCGGCAGTTTTTTTATCTTTTTTCAATAATCCTTTTCTTATATTTTCTGCGATTGCGCTATTAAGCGTCAAATCTTTTTTGTTGTGATATGAAGTGCCAATAAATCGCTTTCGGAAATTACTCAAATTTTTTGTGTATTCCAACCATAAAGCGGTGAGCTGGTGCAAGTCGGCATATTCATAAGATGTGACATAGGGCGGTGAGGTAATAATCAAACTAACGCTGTTGTCTTTTGCTGGGATTTTTCTTGCGTCCGTGCAAATTACTTTGCTCGGAACTTTCGAATAACCTTTTTCTGATAATAATTCAAATAGCCGCGCATTACCTCGCAACATCATTTTTATTTGTTTCAAAAATGTTTTAATTGGCTCTGACGGTTTCTTTTCAAAATCTCTTGTCGGTTTGTTGCTTTTTTGTAGCCATATTGAGCAATTTTTGAGAATGTTTGAAAATCCGCAAAAAAAGAAATCTTGGACATCTTGATCTTTTATTCTTGAAATCTCGGCAAAAATAAAAGCAAGTTTTCTTTTTTCTTCGGGCTTAAACCAATAATCAATTCTTTCATGCTCGGGGGCTTTTATTTTTGTGTCTCCGCTATAAGTATCCAGTTTTTCTTTTAGTGTAGTAAATGCCTTTTCAATTTTCTTTGGATCAATTGGAGTGGTTTTTGCCTTTGTGATTAAAACGGCAACGGGGTTTATATCAACTCCAATAGAAGGCCGTCCCATTACTTTTGATTCAACAAGCGTTGTTCCGCAACCGCCAAAAGGATCAACAATTAAATCCCCCTCTTTGGTGTATTTTTCAGCTAAACGAGAAACTATTTGAGGAATAAATTTTGCAGGGTAGCGGTGGTATCCGTGAGTAATATAAGCAGTGTCTTTTCTTGTTTTATCAGAAAAAGACCACGAATAGTCAATTTTTGTTTTTGAAAATAATGTTGCTACTTGGCTCATATTATTTTTTAATTAGATCGTCCACCTTTACATCTAACGCTTTGGCGATTTTTGATAAAGTGTCAATCGTTGGATTTTGGATTGTTCCTGATTCAATTTTAATAACGGTGTTATAGGCGACATCAGCCATTTTTGACAACCTATCC
>JAACSU010000028.1:2941-3276 GCA_010119145.1 Candidatus Gracilibacteria bacterium | reverse complement strand
TTTTTCAAAAAACTATTGACTTTATTAGAGAACTATACCAGCAACCTAAAGGTTTTATCCCACATGGGGAAAAAAGTTCAAGCTTTTAAAAACATTGGTGGTCAGATAGGTGGTCAGATATCAGATACACAACAAGCAATTCTAAATTTGATATTCGAGAACAATAAAATTACCAGAAAAAAAATAGCAGAAAGTTTAGAAATTAATAAATTAGCTATACAAAAAAATTTAAATAAGTTTAAGCAACTTGGCTTAATTGAAAGAATGGGATCTGACTATGGAGGGTATTGACAAGTTGGGCAATAGTTTGGAATCGTTTAATTTTAATTTCCCCA
>JAACSU010000028.1:0-2864 GCA_010119145.1 Candidatus Gracilibacteria bacterium | reverse complement strand
AAATTCAGTAGCTTTAATTGAAGAATCCTTAAAATCTAAGGAGGATTACAAAATTGCAGCACGCCTAGTATGCATCTTGTCATTAGCCAGAGGAGATAGTAGCAGAAAGGCACAAGAAATATTGCTGCTCAGCCATAATCAGATTCTCATCTGGGCTAAAAGATTTATAGAGAAAGGTATTGAGGGGTTAAAAGATAAACCCAAGACTGGTCGTAAATCTAAAATTTCTCCAGAGCAACTAAGCTGGTTAAAGAACTTGGTTGTTAATGAGAGCCCAACAAAATATGGATACAATACAGAGACCTGGACGGCTCCTTTAATTGTTCAAGTATTGAATAAGGAATGTCATTTGAAATATTCTGATGACATGGTGTATATTCTTTTAAAGAAAAAACTGGGACTAACACACAAAAAAGGGAAAGGCTTTTACCCTGAAGCGAGTAAAGAAAAACGTCAAGAATTTATAGAGGCTTTAAAAAAAACTCCTTGAATCTACAAAACAAGATGTGTTTTTATTTGAAGATGAATGCAGTATGAGCAACACCGCTGTAGTTTCCTATAAATGGAGTGAAAAAGGCAAGCAACCCATTATTAGTCAGAAGCAAAGCCATAGGGAGCGACATACTTTATTCGGCTCTGTCAATCCAAGAACAGGAGAGGTTATCGTGCAAAAAAACGATAAGGGAAATGCAAAAACTTTTAAAAAATATCTAAAAAAAGTACTGTATCATTACCGCACTATTAAAGGGAAAATATACATGATTTTGGATAATGTACGCTTCCATCACGCAAATGCACTCAAACCTTTTTTGACAAAATACAAAGATAAAATTGAGTTGTTTTTTCTGCCTCCTTACAGCCCTGATTTCAACCCAATTGAAAGAGTATGGTGGTATATGAGGAAAAAGATTTGTAATAACCGGTACATCGAATCTTTGTCAGAACGGATGATAAACTTTTGGAAATTATTTTCCAATTATCAAAAACCAAATTATTTTATAATCAACTTATGTAATCTTAGTTATTCAGTTTAATATAATAAAACGCTAATTCAAAAAAATCATCGAGCAACAAATCCGTTGTTTTTAAATTTTACCAATGAAAATGGCATAATGACTCGACTTGCATGGCAATTGATGAATAAATTTGAAATGTTTAAAGAGCATCAAAAAGATAGTAGCATAAAAGCAACAAATATAAAATATTGAACAACAATCCTTTGGGTAAACAAAACAATAACACAAATTTTGCAAAAGCATATTTGAAAAGAATAATTAATATTTTAAAGAATAATTTAGGTTTCGGTCAGGGGCATGAACGCAGTAAGCGTGCCAAAAAAAATATTGCTGCTTTATTTGTAATTAAAGGCACCAATATTGCATTAGGTCTTATATTGGTTCCGATTACTATTAATTATTTAGACCCAACAAAATATGGCATTTGGATTACATTGACTTCATTGGTTGCTTGGTTTGGTTTTTTTGATATTGGCTTGGGTAATGGACTTCGAAATAGATTCGCCGAAGCCTTGGCTAAAGGAAATCATAAACTTGCAAAAACCTATGTAAGCACTACTTATGCAATATTAATTATCATAATAAGTGTTGTTTTAGTTATATTTTATTGCATCAATTTTTTCATTGATTGGGGTATTATATTAAATGCAGGTGATGATATTTTATTAAACAAAGAGTTAAGCTACTTAGCAATTGTTGTTTTTACTTCTTTTGGGCTGACTTTTGTTCTCAATCTGATTGGGGTTATTCTTAATGCAAATCAACAACCTGCTAAAAGTGCCATTTTTGATTTAATTGGGAAAACACTATCACTAATATTCATTTTCATTCTCACAAAAGTAAGTAAAAGTTCACTCTTGTCTTTAGGTTTAATTTATTGCACAGTAACACCTATTGTTTTGACAATCTCTACTTTTTGGTTTTTCAATCGTAAATACAAACCTTATAAACCTTCATTTAAAACAATAGACTTTAGTAAAGCTAAAGATTTGTTTAGCTTAGGTTTAAAATTTTTTTTAATAAATATAGGAGCCGTTTTATTATACCAAACCAATAATATGATTATTTCTCAGTTATTTGGTCCAGCAATGGTAACTCCCTACAATGTTGCTTTTAAGTATTTTAATGTTTTGATGATGGGCTTTATGATCATTGTTTACCCTTTTTGGAGCGCATTTACAGAGGCATGGACAAAGCATGATATTATATGGATAAAGAGCGTTATTAAAAAACTAATGAAAATTTGGCTTTTTCTGGTTTTAGCAGGAATTATTCTTTTTGTTTTTTCAGATTTTATTTTTAAAATATGGATTGGAAAAGATTTTGTTGTGCCTTTTTCCGTATCACTATTAACCCTAATTTGGATTATTCTTATGGCATGGAATGGAATATTTGCACATTTCTTAAATGGTGTTGGTAAAATAAGCCTTCAATTATACATAGGTTTAGCAGCAGCTATATGTAATATTCCCACAGCGATATTTCTAGGACATTTATTGGGAATAAAAGGAGTTCTCATTTCTAATGTGTTTTTTGCACTAATACAAACGTTTATTGTTTATATTCAGTATTCCAAACTAATTAACTTTAAAGCGAATGGGGTATGGAATAAATAAAAAAATAGAAAAATATGATTAAAGCGAAAAGATTAGCAAAAAAAGTATATCAATTTATTAAAAATTATTATTTACATGAAAATAGAGAAATAAGAAGGATTTCAAAAATTAAAAGACATTGTTTATTTACAACTACTCTTTTAGAAAAAGAAATTCAATGTTTAGATTCCACTTCTTTTATTGGTCAGTACTATGAAATAATAAAAAAAAAAATATATTGTTTTGAAACAAC
>JAACSU010000027.1 GCA_010119145.1 Candidatus Gracilibacteria bacterium | reverse complement strand
CTTTCTGCCCCTATGGCAAAGCCTCCTTCGGGTGGCATGCCATATTTAAATGCCTGCAAATAAAACTCAAAATCTTTAATTTTGTGGGAAAATAATTTTTTAATATTTTTTATTAATTTTTCGTAATCATTGATTCTCTGACCGCCGGTCACTATCTCTAATCCTCGACAAAGCAAGTCAAAACTTAAAGTATATTCGGGATCTTCGGGGTCGGCAAAAGTGTAAAAAGGTCTCTTTTTGGTTGGATAGTGAGTAATAAAAATCAATTCGGAATTATATTTTTCTTTCGAAAATTGGCAAATTTCTTTTTCATCATCCGGTTCTAAATCTGGTTTTTTTCTATTATCTCGGCCTGTTCTCTGAAAAATAATTTCTTGAATTTCTCGCATTTTTAAACGAGGAATTTTCTGACTTAATTTTGGTAAAGTTGCCCCAAACATTTTTAATTCTTTCTGGCAATTTTTTTCGATATCGGAAAAAATATTTCTAATTACAATTTCACAAATATCCATTAAATCTTCCCAAGAGTCGATAAACCCCATTTCGGCATCTAAACTAATATATTCTGTGAGATGGCGAGTGGTGACACTGGGTTCAGCTCTATAGGCATGGGTAACACAAAAAACCCTTTCGAAAGCTCCAACTAAAATTTGCTTATAGAGTTGGGGACTTTGGGCCAGATAGGCATCTTTGTCAAAATAATCGATATGGAAAACTTCAGCTCCTCCTTCAGTAGCACCCGGAACAATTGTTGGTGCCTGAAATTCAATAAAATCTAAATCCTTCATTGCCTTTCTAAAACTGGAAATTAATTTTTCTTCAATTCGAAAAATGGCTTTGATTTTCTCATTTCTAAGAGTTAAGGGGCGATAATCCAAAAGTTTTGGCAGACTCAATTTTAACTCCTTTAAATCAAATGGCAGAGACCGGGTCTTGGCTAAAATCTTAATCTTTTCAGCTTTCAATTCTATTCCTCCCGTTTCCAATTCAATATTTGCCATTTTAATTGGTCTTTTTTCTATCTCCCCTTCTATTTCTAAAACATATTCTTCTTTAATATCTTTAACCAAATCCGGGCTTGAAACTACTTGTAAAATTCCAGACCTGTCCCTCAAATCCAAAAAAACTATTCCGCCATGATCTCTTCTTGAATTAACCCATCCACAAATCCTCACTTTTTTTCCGGAATATTTAACTGTTTCTATATTAAGAATTCTTTGCATGATTATTTATAGTATATTCCAATTATAAGCTCGATTTTCTCAAAAATAAAGCACGTTTATTCGGGTTTTAATTTTTTATTTATTTCGTAAATATCCCCTGCGCCCATAATGAGCACCACTTCCCCACCCTTTAAATTTTTCTTTAAATACCTCTCAACCTCTTTACTATTTGGAATATACATAACTGGACATAATTGAGTCACGGTCGTAACCTGATTATGTCCAATTTTTTTGTTAATTTCCCGGACCAATTTCTCAGAAGAAACTGCCTTTTTAATTTTTGGGTCTTCCCTTCCTGCCACATCATAAATATCAGTGATGATTAATTTATCAACTGGAGCTTCGCTTAATACTTTAACAAAATCATTCCACAAATAATATGTTCTTTGATATTGGTGGGGCTGGAAAACACACCAGATTTTTTTCCTTGGAAATTTTTCTCTTGCCGCTTCTAATGTGACTTTAATTTGGGTTGGATGATGGGCGTAGTCATCAATAATTGTTAATTCTTTATTATTAATTCTTATTTTTTTAATATCAAAACGGCGCCAGGAACCTCGATATTCTGAAAGAGCCTTAAAAGAAATTTTATCTGGAATTTTTAAGACCCGAGCCAGAGTTAAAGCCGCCAAAGCATTTGAAACATTAAACTCTCCTGGAATTTTCAAAATTTTTCTCAATTTTTTTGTTTTATTTTGTCTCAGCGAATATTTTTGAATTTTAAATTGTATTTTTGATTTTTGCCTAAAGCCCGAAGGCTCGGCCTTATAGGGATTTTTGATTTTTGATTTTAGCATTCGAAGAATGCGCTTGTCGTCTTTGTTTGCTATTAAAATTCCATTTTCAGGCAAATGGGAAACGAATTTTCTAAAAGTTCTTAGAATGTTTTTTAAATTTTTATAAAAATCCAAATGATCGGCTTCCACATTTGTCAAAACAATAATTTTTGGCCAATAATTTAAAAAGGAAGCAAAATGCTCATCTGCTTCGATAACTAAATATTTAGTATTCCCTACCCTACAGTTAGAATCTCCAAATTCTTTCACTTTTGTCCCCAAAATAACCGTTGGGCTAAATCCCGCCTTTTTTAATAAAACCCCAATCATTGCTGCCACCGTACTTTTTCCATGACTTCCACAAACTGCGATAGTAAAATGATTTTTTGTCAATTCACCCAAAGCCTGTGGATAACTCAAGCATTTAATTTTCAATTTTTTTGCTGCTTTTAACTCTGGATTATTTTTTTGAACTGCCGGGCTATAAATCACCAAATCGGGCTGTTTAACATTCCATGTTAAACATTTTTTATTATGTACACCAACTAAAATTTTTACCCCTAATTTTTTTAGGGTTTCGGTAATTTCTGATGAAACCAAATCCGAACCAGAAACTTGATAACCTTTTTCTAAAAAATATCTTGCCAAAGCCGAGACCCCGATCCCCCCGATTCCTATAAAGTGTAACTTCATTTAACTATTTGACTATTTGACTATTTGACTATTTGATACGTCAATTTGTCAAGTAGTCAATTTGTCAAGTAGTCATTAAGAGTGCTGATTCCAGCACCATGTATTCTGCTCCTCCTCTTTTTAATTCACTTTCCATTACCTCAATTGAATTTACCTCAAAGCTCAAATTTATATCTTCATTTACTTCCGGCCTTTCTTCTGGTTCAATTTGCTTAAATTCCCATTGTTTAATTCTTCCCAGAGTTATGTGGGAAGTAAAACTCCTTTCTTCTGGCTCAAATTTAATTTTTCCTGAGGAAATTAAGGATTTTTCTAAGTCAATTTGAAGATTAGCCAAATCTTTCGATTTCTCCCCTTCAACCCAAATCATTCTCGGTGGTTTCTTTGGCGGTCCATAGCAGATTTTGTTTAAATTTATTGAAAAGGGTTCGTGTCTTTGGGTAATCTCTTTTGTAATCTTTATAACTTCTGGCAATTCTTCGTCAGTAAGGTAACCCAAAAAAGCCAAAGTGATATGTAAATTTTCTTTCTTTACCCAACGACAAGGTAACTCCGGCCATTTTTCTTGAAAGGAGCTTAGCTCCTTTTTTATTTCCTCTGGAAAATTGATAGCAATAAAAATTCGATGTCTCATAACCCTAACTAATTACGAATTTATTCGAATTACGAATGTTGAACCTAATTGAATCTTATCATAAAATGAAGTAAAATTAAAGAAGTTATTCGTAATTCGTTTTGATTCGTAATTCGTAGGAAATATGAAAGAAGCCTATTTATACAAAAAATTGCCTGGGGAAAAAGTTCAGTGCCAAAATTGTCCTCATTTTTGTATTATTTTGCCGGGAAAAAGAGGAATTTGCGGGGTGAGGGAAACAGTGCCAAAATTGTCCTCATTTTTGTATTATTTTGCCGGGAAAAAGAGGAATTTGCGGGGTGAGGGAAA
>JAACSU010000026.1 GCA_010119145.1 Candidatus Gracilibacteria bacterium | reverse complement strand
TTTGATAAACTATTTCCGCTGTTGAGGAAGCCTCAATGTCTAAAAGTTTTAATAAGCAGTCACTCCAATTGTTGGTTTGATGATGATCTACAATTATTTTTTTCATATCGGGTAATTTTATTTCTTTACTGCCGGTGACAATGTCGTAAGATCCGGAATCCAAAATCAAAAACAGATCGTAGGGGCGGACCTCCGTGTCCGCCCACGTTTTAAAATCAATTGTTTCAACCAAATCAGCGCCTTTGAGGAATTTATAATTCTCAGGAATTTCATGAGGACAAATTAAAGTAACTTTCTTTTTCATTTTTATAAGAGCTTGATAAAGGGCAGTCGCCGATCCAATCGAATCAAGATCGGGATTACGGTGAATATTGATCAGGATATTTTTTGCCTTTTTTATCTCTAAAAGAATGGGTTGGCTTAGGAGATAATTCTTTTTCATATGTATCATGATTATACAAGAAGTTTCTTTATTCTAGAGGTTTTCTTAACAAAAAAATCAACACCATCGCTTTCTAATTTCACGTACGCCAAATTATCGATGTAGCCTTCATTTAAATTCTTATAAGTTCCCCATCCAAGCAGGATAAGCAAGGTTCTTATTGTTCCACCATGAGAAACTACTAATATGGTTTTGTCCAAACAAACAAGTGATATTTTTCGTAGAAAAGGAATCAATCTTGAAATGATTAATTCATCACTTTCAATCTCGTTTTGATCACTTATTGAATTTGATTTCAACCTATTGATTAATTCTAAAATACTTTTGTTTTGATTGTCTCCAAAAAGTTCACCTTGAAATTTACCAAAATATCTTTCTCGAAGAGCTGTTGATTTAATTATCTTCAATTTTCCAGCTAATTTTTCCGCCTGCTTTTTACCTTTTTCATTTAAAGGAATGTCCTTTTGTCCTTGGATTAGTTTTTTTACGTTCCATTCCGTTTCCCCATGACGGACAAGATAGATCGTGCAGTAGGTATTTTTCACAGATAAATTATAACAAAATATATTATTGACTTAAGTTTTATATCAGTTTAAAATTTATGTATTTCTTTTTATATGGAACCAGACGGGCTACCAAATATTGAAGATAGACAACCAAAAATTGATTTTAAGAAAATTATAGAAGTAATAAAAGTTCTTGGTTATAGTTTGGTATTTTCTGTTTTGTTGCTTGTGGTTATTATGGCAATTTTAAATAAAAATATTAATCTGAGCAAAATATTTAATTCAACGGATTCAAAAGCTGAGATAATCAAACAATTAAAGGCCATTCCACTAAATAAGTGAGGGCTCGTTTTGCTTCAAAACTTAGTGCTTGAAACGCTTCAAATAATTTAACAGCACCTTCCATATTAGAGGTATTATAATTTTGTGCGGAGAACGTGGGACGCTGTTGGAACTTTTTACGCTCAAATTTAATAGAAACTAATCAAGGTTTGAAAAATGCTCCTGCTGAAACAATGATAAAAATTCCTATGGAATTTAGTACAAATGATAATAAAATAAATTGACTTGTTTTTAATTTTGAAATACCCATTAGGCCAATTCCCATTTCATCAGGTAGTGGAGAAGCTATAATAATTGCGCCTAATACTGGTAAAGTCCAACTAAAATATTTTGAATGAATAAGATGTCTGAGCTTGTCACTTCCAAAAAATTCAAAAAAATATTTAATTTCATCTCCTAACCCCTTATTTCTAATGTAGTGAAAAATAGTCAGATCACTAAGTACTGCGCCAAATCCTGCAATTAATCCGATTGCAATAGGATGAAGTGTTTCTGCAAGTAAAAGAAGTAAGGCAGTTCCAATAGATACAGTAAATGTAGACACAAAAAGAATACCACCAAAAAATGCTCCTATATATCCAAGATTTCCCAAATGAAATACTATTTCTCGAAAAAATGTAGTTTTGAGTAAAATTAGCCCAATCAGAACGCTTAATCCAAAATAAGTAAGATTTTTATAATGATATCTGTGCCATTTTTTCTTCATCACATCCATTAATTCCAGTATATCAAAAGTTTGAAAAAACTTTGCGGAAAGGGCGGGATTTGAA
>JAACSU010000025.1:1883-2025 GCA_010119145.1 Candidatus Gracilibacteria bacterium | reverse complement strand
GACCGATTAAACCAGTTTTGATGGATCAAGATCTCATAACCGGCATCGGTAATATTTATGCTAATGATTCTTTATTTTTAGCTAAAATTCATCCGCAAAGATTATCAAACTCTCTGAAAGCACAGGAAATAAAATTATTATA
>JAACSU010000025.1:0-1780 GCA_010119145.1 Candidatus Gracilibacteria bacterium | reverse complement strand
AAAAACTTTTTGGTTTATCAAAGGGAAGGTAAGCCTTGTATAAACTGTAAAACAATAATTAAAAGAATTAAACACAACGGACGAAGTTCATTCTTCTGCCCCAAATGCCAGAAAAGTTATAATTAGTTTAAAATAGTTATAAATTGTTATAAATCGTTCTAACTAATAATTTATGAAAAGTGTTAAAAACTTAAGAATATATTTAAAAGCATTAGAATTAGTCGGAAAAATCTATAAATTAGTTAAAGAAAATCAAACCCTATACAGAGATTTTTCTTTATGCGATCAATTGAAAAGAGCATCAGTTTCCGTTCCAGCAAATATTTCTGAAGGCTATGCTCGTAGCAATAAACAGTTTAAAAATTATTTGGAAATTGCTAAAGGTTCAGATAATGAAGTCATTACACTACTAGATATTGTCAAGCTTGTTTATAACGTAGATACTAACTCACTACAAAATGAATATGATATTTTAGCGAGGCAAATCACTTCTTTTTCAAACTCTTTCTGATTTTTTTACTATTTCCAACCATTTTCAACTATTTCCAACTATTTATAACTATTTATAACTATTTACAACTATTTATAACTATTTACAACTATTCGTATCTGATCGCCTCAACCGGTTCAAGATTAGCTGCTTTCCTTGCCGGCAAAACCCCAAAGACAACTCCAATTAGAGTTGAAACTCCAAGGGCTAAGGTCACTGAAGTGACATCCATATAAGCGGGAAAATATGGTTGAACTATTAAAATTCCAATGTAGGCCAAACCAAGACCCAAAGCTCCACCAAGGATCGATAAGGCCACTGCTTCAACTATAAATTGAAATAAAATATCATTTTTCCGGGCCCCGATTGCCCGCCTAATTCCAACTTCTTTGGTTTTGTCCGAAACTGTCACATACATAATATTCATTATTCCTATCCCTCCGACCAAAAGTGAAATACTAGCGATCGCCACAAGTACTAAATTCAAAATTCCAAAAATTCCATTAACGACTGATAATATTTCCGTTGGTTCAATAATACTGAATTGGTCCTCTTTATATCTTTTTAACATTTCACTTTTTACTTCCTCTTTGACGGTAGCAATTGGCAGATTCTCATCAGTCTTCATCGCAAAACGGATAAATTTTTTGTCTGGATCAAATATAAAACCAGTTGTGTAAGGTCCAAAAAAATATGAATCATAATCTGGCCCACCAAATCCTCCCCCACCTTTACTTTTTATTACCCCAACGATTGTAAAAGTCACACCATCAATGGTGACTTTTTTGTCAATAGCTTCACCAATCGATCCAAAAAGTTTTTCCGCTATCTTTGGTCCAGCCACAACGACTTTAGCTCTTTTACCGACGTCACGCTTTTCAAATAATCTTCCTTTGTCTATATCAAATCCTGAAATATTAAAAAAAGCTTCCGATGAAAAAAACATCGTCACAAATTCAGATTTTTTCGACCCCTTGGCTGTCCCCGATTTTGATGATAATGGAGTAATTGCAGTGATACTGCGAACTCTTTTTAATCTATTAAAATCTTTTAAATCAAAACGGTTACCCAATAATGACGATGCGCCAAATCCTCCACTTTCCAATAATTTACCCGGGGCTACGAATAAAGTATTTGTTCCCAAAGCGTCAAATTGATCGGATATATATTTTTTTAAACCTAAACCCATGGCGGTTAAAGTTACTACAGCAAAAACCCCAATTAAAATTCCAAGAGAAGTCAAAAATGTCTGCATTTTACTACGTCTAAAATCTTCCAGTGCCGATTTAA
>JAACSU010000024.1 GCA_010119145.1 Candidatus Gracilibacteria bacterium | reverse complement strand
ATATAAAGTAATCGCAACTGATATCGTGCCAGAATATGTAGATACAATGCAAAAGACCATTAACAAGAAGAAATTAAAGAACATCACCACACAAGTAGTAGATGCAACCAATCTTTCAAAATTCAAAGAAAATGAATTTGATGCAGTATTAATATTTGGTCCTTACTATCATTTAAGGACACCTCAATTAAGAAAAAAATTACTACAAGAAGCAAAAAAAATTGTAAAAAAATCTGGATTTATAGCTCTTGCATACATCAATAGAAATACAACTCTAGCATATTATAGCAAATACAATATCTTTTTTTCAAAAAAAGAATACCAAGAACTTTTAAAAAGGGATTATAAAAAAACAAATTATGTTGATGCTTTTTTAAACATTAGTTTTTTCACTTCTCCAGAAGAAATTGAAAAAGAAATAAAAGAGGTTAAATTTCAAATAAAGAAGCATTATATCTGCGATTGATTATATGCGATACTAAAAGAATACATAGAAAAAGCAACAAAAGAAGAATTTGATGCCATTTTGGATTATCACATAAAAACATGTGAAATACCTTCTAATTTATGAGCAAGCCTACACAATACAGTAATAATTAAAAAATAATTTTTTAAGGAACGGCGACGCATCAGCAGAGCAGCAAAATCCTTACGTCAAAATCAAGTCCATTTTCAACTAATTATATCCGTTGATAAGCCCTATTATCACCACTACTGTCCGGGAAAAAATTCGAGAAAATATAGTAATATAGGTCAAGTACTTGTAAGTTTATAGAAAAATCTGAGCGGAGACTCAGATTTTTCCAAAAAGAGATTTTATCGGACAGCAAAAATCCTTATAAGCTTAAGATAGCGAAACCTTTAACCTATAAGGACACATCATGAATAGATTTCACGCCACAATTTTCAATCAATTATTGCAAATTATCCCAAACCATCGATTTGAGAGTGATTTCGGACAGCAGGAAGATAAGCGGTCTAAAAAGTTCTCTGTAAAACAGTTATTTACTATTTTGTTCTCAGCTCAAGTGATGTGAGCATCTTCCTTGAGAGAGATAAATACAACGCTAATAACTAAGCAGGAGCATCTTTATCATCTAGGAATCAATAGTATTGCCCGTTCTACCATCGCCGATAAAAATGCCGCGACTAATCATGATTTCTTCAAGAAGCTATTCCTTCTTGTTTTACAAGAATGCAAGAAATATTCTTTTGATACTCGTGAATTCTCATTTTCTAACGAGCTGTACAGTTTAGATTGATCAATTATTGATTTATGCCTAAGCCTTTATGACTGGGCAAAATATAGAAAAGCAAAGTGAGCTATTAGACTTCATGTATTGCTCAACAATAAGCAGTTCATACCAGAGCTTATTCGTGTAACCAATTGAAAATATCACGAGATAAGAATGGCGAATAAAATCAAGCGAAAAGAGTTTTCTCCTTGAAGTATTTTTTGTTTCGATAAATGATATTTTGATATTACATTATTCGCTTCAATCAACAAAAACAATCACTTCTTTGTAACGAGAATAAAGAAAAATACCTTATATGTAGTAAATGAGTCACAACCTGTAAACGAACAATGAGTAATGAAAGATGAGATTATTGATCTTGTAGGCGTAGAAGCCATTAAACAATATGATCCAAGTTTAAGACTAGTGACTTATTATGATAAGGAACATAATGTTATGTATGAATTTCTTACAAATAACTTTGATTTTTCAGCAAAAACCATCGCCGATATTTATAAATCTCGCCGACTTATAGAAATATTTTTCAAGTGGATAAAACAAAATTTGAAGATAAAATCATTCTTATGAACGTCAAAAAATGCAGTCATGAACCAAATTTGGATAGCATTAATATATTTTCTTATTATAAGTTTTTTGGCTTTCAAAACGAAAATGAAATCATCATTACTTGAATTATCTAGAGTAATCCCAGCAACTTTATGGGATAGAATTTCAATTGCGAATATTTTCTGAATAACGTATGAAAAGTTTATTTGTATCCATCCACCTAATCAAAAAACCCTATTCTAATTTTTCCCGGACAGTAGTGGTTTGGGGGGTAGAATTTCCTAATCATCTAAACATTCAATCGTCTATGTAGTCTTAAAGTTGACAAATAGGGACAAAAACCGTATACTATATGTACTTTACTTAGGAGTATATGCTCTATGGACAATATACAAACAAAAATCATAAACAGCTATAAAAAGGTATCCAGCTTCATGTTCCATTATCTTATTTTTTTCGTTGCGCTCATAGTCGCCGTAGTGATATTCCAAAGAGTGATTTCCCAATCCGCGACTATCAACGTCTTCCAGACCAATGATACGCTTATGATTCAGAAAGTAAAACTTATCGCAGAATTCAGCAAATTCCTTAAACAGAATATCAAAGATAACGACCTTACCATCCACATCCTTCAAGGCGATTTTCAGACAGAAGCATGATTTATCAAATCGGTGAATAATCTCATCAGCTACAAATGATTCGTAGTCCCGAGATACTTCTACATGTATAGAACTATTCCGGTCAAACAGATGAGCTATTTTTCCGGAAGCGCGTATGATACGAGCGAACTCGAAAATTTCGTGAATACATTCGTGTTCACCAAAAGGATTACTATCACCAAACCGTTCACTCGTGTACAATTGCCGTTATTTGAAACACTGATTGTCGACTTTAATCTTTCTTGCATATTCGAAAACAAATTCTCGCAAAGGACCTGCAATCATTATATCAGCGATTTTTTGGATAGTTTTTTCGTCTACAATATCTCATTGG
>JAACSU010000023.1 GCA_010119145.1 Candidatus Gracilibacteria bacterium | reverse complement strand
ATAATTAATTCGGTTGTGTTGCATTTTAACATAACACGCCGTTAGAAAGAGCCTGCGGCCAGAGGAAAAAGGAAATTCGTATGGATGACGTTTTAGAAAACATAAATAAGTTTATTGAGAAATGCAATTGGACCTTTGCAAAAACTTATGCAGACACATGGCCACATGAATATATTGTACAAGAAAAGGTCCAAAATGATTTATTTGTATTATTTGCCAATTTCATTGATATCAATGGTTACAAGGAATTGTTTTATCAAAAAACTGTCGTCTATCTTGATATAGGTGACTTCACTTATTGGCATATGGGAAATATAATAAACAGATGTATTTTATGTGACACTTACCATAGAAGAGAAGCTGATGGTCGTCTTCCGATTGAGAATGAGAAATATATAAAAAAAATGAATGGAAATATTGCACGAGAAATATCGCTAAGTTGGAAAATATTTGACAGATGGAATATTAGTACAAAAAAAAGTAGCAGTGTTTGGTATGATTTCGATCAGCTAATTCCATTTTACAACCAAATCGTTGAGTCTCAATTTCAAAAGTTATATCCTTTATTGGAAAAATGGAACCATATTCTTTCAGAATATGGCGGAGATCCAACAAATGAAAATTGGGAAAAATTTCGACCATTAAGGTTGTCAAGAGAAGAAGATTGGTCGGATTGGTTGGCTTTTTTACTGGAAAATTCCAAAACCGGCACCTTTGCAAAACATTTATTCAAAATACAAAATATTGAAGCTTTAAATTATTCAAAACCAGCATATGTTACCAGAGAAGAAATTAGCAGTAATTATAGATCAGACATAATTATCAAGTGGAAAAATGAAATATATACACATATAGAAGTAAAGACTGGTGATATGAGTTTATCGAAAACTTTCGAAACAAGCGAATCATTTAGGAATAAGCATTCTGTAAATAAAAACAACTGGTATAATTATATTTTACTTATGTCTAATCAAATTCCAGATTGGGAAAAAATAATAGAATTAACTGCAAAATCTATAGAAATAAAAAGTATAACTTGGGAAGATGTTTCAATCTCCCTAAGGAAATCATTGTTTAGCGAAGAATCAATAGTTTGGAAAACTTGGGCAATTACTTTTATAGGTGCAATTGAACAATTGCTAATTGGATTTCAAGGATATCTTGTATTGCATAAGCCAAGAGAACAAGTCGAAATAAAGATTGATATACTAGAAAAAGGATTGTGTTATGAGTCGTGAAATAGATACATTTATTAATGAAGGTTTTTCTCGCTATAAAAAGGCCACGGACGTATACAATACATTTCGGAAAGAACTTCAGAATAAATTGCAGTTAATACTTAAGACACGTCAGGACTGGGGATTGGTGGTACCGCAATTAGAAAGTATAAAAAGTACAACATTTTGGCCTGAATATCCTTTGCTCAATGCCCGAATCACTTGTGAGTATAAAGAAAAACAACTAATTATTGTAATTGCAGTAAACTGGTATCAATCTGAAACTGATATACCATTTTTGGGGTTATGGATTGAGAAGGGAAAAGAATTTTGGCTAACACAGGATCAATTTAATTGGAATAGTCAATTTAAATACATTGACCATGGACTACGTTTTTACCCAAATCCGGAAAACTATGGTTTAGAAGAACATTTTAACGATTTATTAGATGAATTCTTAAGGTATATAAAAGATTTAGAAGATAAATCCGAATTTCTAACAACCGGTTCAACCTGAGCGCGAGAAGCACGGCGGTGCTGCACGGAAAGGTCATTGGCACGCCAGGTTAACCGGAGCGTTAGGCAACAATTATTTAAAAGGTAAATGATGATAAAATATTCAGCTTATTTAGTGGATACAAGAAACGCTAAGAGAATAATCACTTGTGTGTAAATCCCAATCTTGTTAAACCTTTTCTTACCAACTCATCTTTCATTAAATATTTCCAGACAAAACCGCTCCTATAATTTTCTATCATTAAAAGCATCGGACCTTGATCAATTCCGAGATTGTCTTTATCAAACCAGTTAAGGGTTGGATTGAAAGAATCAACAAATCCGTATTTACCCCAGAGACCTTTTTCACCATAATTTTTGTAAAGCGAATTTAACGTTGGGATACAAATCTCCGGTGCAAAAGGAATGGATGAACCGGCAGCGTAGGGAGCAATCGTACCATCATCAAAAGTAGAATCTGGTCCGGAAGTGCCACGCGCCGAGTAACCAAAAAATTTTTTTCCGTCAAAATTATAACTATCA
>JAACSU010000022.1:1219-4682 GCA_010119145.1 Candidatus Gracilibacteria bacterium | reverse complement strand
TCGTCCAAATAATACAGCACCTTCTCTTTTTTTAGCATATTACTTATTATGTTTACGACTTTTGAATCCTTTTTATAAAACATCGATGAGTAAAATGTCACGGTGGCGGATGATACTTTTAAAGTTTCGGTAATATCTCGATAATCAACTTTTTTTATAAGCAAATAAATCATTGCTAATCTTTTTGACAGCATTATTTTTTCGGTAGGAGAAAGAATGTCGTCAATTATTGAAAAAAAGTCTTCTTGCCCTTCATATCTAGAAAAAACTTCGTAAAAGAGTTTATAGATTTTTGACAATAACTTCTCGTTAACTGGTTTTTTAGATATCCTCGTCATATATATTTTCACAAATTAACAATGTTTGATTTTTTGTTCTTTATGAACTCTAAAAACTTTATAACTTTATAAACCTTTTTTGTCAACCGCTTATAACCTACAAAAATTGTAATTTGGTCTGTCAAAACAACGTTTTTTTCTCAATATACGTCTTTAAATAATCTACTTATCCACGAATACTTTAATCTATTGATAGATTGAAGCATTAATCAAATTATCACTTTAGTTCAATGTGACAAGAAATTTACCAAAAATACTGTTGAAAAGTAGTAGTAGTAGTAGAATACTCTATAGTTATAATTTTAAAAAAATTAATGGCTGAACATAAAGTAGGATTACGGGCAAAAGCTGCGAGGGGAGTTGTTGCCACCCTCACTTTGTTTTTTGCTGGAATAGCTTGTGGAGGTGCTCCGAAAGCTGATCCTTGCGGTGAACATTTTGATGCACTTGCCAGAATGTATTCTGACTCAGCCTTGGCGGGAGGGAACGTATCGGATACCAGAGTAGAAATTTGGCCTTCCCTGGGGATTGACATGCCTACCCACCCTAGTGTTGTTGTTGGCAATAAAGTACTATCATATGCAGAAGCTGTTGCTTTCATAGATGAAAATTGTCGAGGTGAAGGTTATAGGGTTGAATCTGTAGGTGGATATGATTATTCAAGAGGTGTAGTTGTCAAAAGAAAACCAGCACAGAATTTTTCTTTACCTGAACAAAGTTTAAATTGGGTTAATAGCATGTTGGTAGCAGCTGCGGCCGTATTAGGTATAAGTGCTTTGTTGGGAACAAAAAAATTAATCGTAGCTTAATATTTTTTATCAAGCAACAATCGAGAGATCCTGTGATAAGACAAAGTTATTTTAAAAGATTTTCTAATTGTTTCTCGTAATTTTTTGGATGAATGTTTAATTTATGAAGCAAAAACTCTTTTTTCTAAAATAGTCACTCGACCATCAAGCCTTCGATATTGTTCTGTTTGGACAGTATTTTCATCTTTTAAATCCCTATAATCCTTAGCTAACCAATCAAGAGTTTTCAAGATGCTATCAAGCATTTCGAGTTTTTTATTTATTTTTTCAAATTTATCATCAACAATATCAAATTTCATGTCTACGTATCCAATTATTTTAGCTGTGTTTTTAATAAATTTATCATCTACATACTTTTTTGTTTCATCTAATTTAACATCTAAATACTTTTTTGTTAGATCTAATTTTTGATCCAGATACTTTTTGGTTACTAAATCACTGCCAATGTTTTTTTTATCATTCTTCATATACTCATGATAATCCTGAAAATCAACAAAATCAATAGTCAAATTTAAGTTATAATATGAACAATGGAAAAACTATTAAAGAAAACTCAGGACTTCATATTTGCCAAACAAAAAAGCATTTTTTCTTCAGCTGTTTTATTATCGTTTATGATTGTTTTGACAAGTCTTTTCGGATTTTTACGCTATCGTATTCTTGCCGGCTATTTTAACAAAGAAGAGCTTGATATTTTTTTTGCTTCATTCCGTATTCCTGATATTATTTTTGAAATCCTAATAACCGGTGCATTAACATCAACCTTTATTCCAATATATCTCAAATATAAAGCTAATAAAAAGGAACTTTCAGAAAATATTTCTTCAATCATCAATTTAATCTTCATTTTATTAACTATTCTTGTTGTTATTATTTCGCTTTTTCTCAACCAAATCATCCCAGCCTTAACACCAGGATATGATCTTGTTAAAATGGAAAAAATAATCGGTCTTTCAAGATTACTTCTTTTAGGCCAACTACCATTTTTTGTTCTCGGTAACTTTTTAACCGGTATCGGTCAAGCCAATAAAACGTTTTTTCTATCCGCTTTGGCTCCAATTGTTTACAATTTAGCCATTATTTTAACAACAGTATTTCTTTACCCTACCTTGTTCCTCTTAGCTCCAATTTGGGGTGTAGTGATCGGGGCATTTTTTCTTTTCGTTATTCAAATACCTCTTTTTTTTAACTCTGACTTTAACTATCAATTCATCTTGAAAAAAACCAAAGGGTTAACAGAATTTATCAAAATGGTTATACCTAGAGCTTTTACCGTGATCGTCGCTCAAATTGACGCAACCATCGACCTAACGCTAACTACCTTTTTAGGATCCGGTGCTTACACGGTTTTTTATTTAGCTCAACATCTTCAGTTACTACCGGTATCTGTGATTGGAATTGCTTTTGGACAAGCCTCTCTCCCTTATCTGACAGAAATGTTTCAAGAAAAAAAAATTGAGGAATTTAAAAAAATTATTTTTGATTCTTTACTTAATTTGTTTTATTTAACAATTCCAATTGCTTTCTTTTTTATTTTTGCCCGAACGCCTCTAGTCCGTTTATTTTTTGGTGGCCAAAAATTTGACTGGGAAGCAACCGTTTCAACCGCTGTTACTCTTTCTTATTTTTCAATATCTTTACCTTTTCATGGCAGTTATTATTTTTTAACCCGCTGTTTTTACAGCATGCAAGATAGTCGTACTCCGTTTTATGTTAGTATTTTTTCAATTTTAATTAATACTTTATTAAGTTTATTGTCAATTTTTATTTTTCACTTGCCAGTCTGGTCTTTAGCTTTGTCATTTTCTGCCAGTATGATTATTAATTCCTCACTTCTTTTTATTATTATTTCTTTGCGCCTTCATGGTTTAGGTTTAAAAAGTATTTTTGTTGAAATTGGTAAAATGTTTTTTTCTGCCTTCTTAGCAGCATTTATCAGCTATTTTTCCATGAAATTCTTAGATGGACTAATATTTGATACCAGTCGGACAATTAATGTATTTTTTCTTCTTTCAACAGTCGCCTTAATTCATTTTGTACTATACTTATTTTTATCCTGGTTATTTAATTTAAAAGAAATATATTTATTAACATCGCTCGTTCTAAAATTAAAAGAATATCAGAAAAAGTTTACTGAAATTTACATTCAATATGAATGATGATAAAGAAAAATTATTAGCGATAGAAGCTATTCAGAAAAAACTATTAGGAAAAAAGCTAACTTATCCTGAAATTTATGCTGTCATGGACGAAATCGCTCAAGAAAAACTTTCTGACGTCTTGACAACATATTTTGTAGCTTCTTCTTTTAAAGAA
>JAACSU010000022.1:0-1009 GCA_010119145.1 Candidatus Gracilibacteria bacterium | reverse complement strand
AGAACCTCTATCTTTTGAATCATTTGACAAAATTATTATTTCGGTTATGGCAAAAAAAATTGCGGCCGGCACGACTCACTTAGTCATAGATATTCCAATCGGTAAAACGGCCAAGATTCATCGTTTTTCTGAAGGAGAAGAGGTGGCTAAAAAATTTGAAAGTTTAGCTCACCATTTTGGGATTAAGGTTATTTGTGATATCAATGAGACACTCGAACCTGCCGGTCGGGGAATTGGGCCAATACTTGAAGCACGCGATGTCTTGTATGTCCTGGAACAAAAAACCGATCGCCCTCTCCGTCTTGAAGCTAAGTCTCTAAGATTGGCAGGAAAGCTTTTAGATCTTTGTTATAAAGAGAAGGGAAATCCGCCGGCTGGCGGAGGAGAGGACGAAGCAAGGAAAATTCTTGAATCAGGAACTGCCTTAACAAAATTTCAAGAAATTGTAAAAAATCAAGGAGGTGTTCATAAAATCACTTCCGACTCTCTGGAACTAGCCAAAAATAAATTTGATGTCCGATCTTCCACATCTGGTAAAATTAAGGATATAAACAATCATAATCTTAACATAGTGGCAAAGATCTTGGGTTCACCAAATGATAAAAAGGCCGGGATCTATTTGTTAAAAAAACTAGATCATTCCGTAAGCAAAAATGAGCATATTTTTACTTTATATTCTGAAGATAAATATCGACTAAAAGAAGCAGAAGCAACCTTAAGGAATTTACCAATTTTTAAAATTGAATAGCGTGTCAGGGGATGACAAAACAAAAAAATATGAGAAAACTTAAAATTTTATTGCCGTTATTTATATTAATCTCTGTATTCTTCTACCTATTTTATCGTGAGGGTTCCTTGCCTGTCAATAAAAAAAGTACCGTTTTCAAAATATTTGTAATCAAACAGGGTGATCCTCTTGATACAATCGTTAATAATTTAGCCAGTGAAGGTCTAATCAGAAATAAAATCGTTTTTTATTTGATTGTTAAAAAACTCGGAATCGAAAGAA
>JAACSU010000021.1 GCA_010119145.1 Candidatus Gracilibacteria bacterium | reverse complement strand
TTAAGGTCGAAGGGATAAAGACAAAAATAAAAAAAATGGAAAATTTAAAAATTATTACACCTGACGGAGCGGCTCTTTTGCTTATAGTAAAAGATTTTGGAAACCTAGCTGCGCATGAGATTAAAAAACATCATCCTGATGATTTATCTTTGTGTATAGATATTATTGAAGATGTTTTTAGAAGTCTATACATTTTACCTAAACAAGCCAAAACTTCAAGACAAATTTTGGAAGGCAAATGGAAAAGAGTCTAGATATAGTAATGAGTTGAATCCTTAATCAGATAACCATCAATTTAATTATATTTCTCGTTTTTTTTAAGGTAATATTTTCGTGGATTTTATCTACCCAATTCAGGTACATTTCCGCTGAATAAAAAAAATATAATTGCTGCAAAAATAAAGGCTAAAATAAATCCAATTGTTTTACGCCAACCCCTAAGATCCTTCGTATACTCATGTGCAACTCCTACACATATACCAAGAAAAAATAAACCAATGAAAATAAAAAAAACATACCAGACTATTTTACTGTTCATACGTAATAATTATACTCACACTAACCAATTTGTTAATATTTTTTATTCACCCTTGTAAAATCGTACCATTTAGAAAAAGCAAATTCATATTTTCCTTTTGTTTTTCCGCCATTGGAAAATATTTGGTATTTATATAAAGCTTCATCACCAGTGGCCACACTACTATGAGAGTTCGCTAAAATATCATAATATCCGTTTGTTTTATTTTTAGAAATAACGTATCCATTACTATTAGAAATATTTCCCTTTGAAAGGTTTCCTATTATTTCATATTTATTATCTTCCTCTCTTAAAATTAGAATGTCACCACCTCCCGAAGCCCCTCTCATTGAACAATCACATACTTTCCATGGCATTACGATGTATTCTTTTTTACCATCACTGTTTAAATCTAAACTTGTTAGTTGAAATTCACTATTATCCTTTGAACAAGTTGGTTTTTTTTCATAACAAGAATAGCCATAAAAATCAATGGAAACATAATAACTGACTAAAAATTCTTGCAAATCAATTGGTACTTGTTCTTTAGGTTGAGCATTGGGAAATTTATAATAATCAAATTTATTTTTCAAAATAGTACCATCATCGTTAATATTTAAATAATTACATGTTTGGCCATTGTTTAATTTTGCCGACGTGAGTCTCTCTACCTGTTTAAAAACTTGATTTTTAAATAGAAATATAATAATAGTTACGATGACAGCAATGATGGATACTAAAAAAATATTATTTTGAATTTTTCTGTCTTTTTGTCGTTCAATAATATCTATATTTAGTCTCCTATTTTCTTCTCGTTGAGTAGTTTGATGACTTTCCCCATCTTTCCTAAATTGTTTATACCCATTCGGTGTCATTCCCATATAAGTTTTGAGTTTAGATCACCTTTTTAAGGTTTTCTTTATTTTTAATAAAAGCGATTCTCTATAACCAATCCTTTTTATATAATCAATTTAATTTATTTTCCTTCCCAATATTTATAGTTGCTATATTTACCAATAATTAATGAGATATTAATAAATCCAAATTCACGACTATCTGATGATCGAGGACGATTATCTCCCATTACAAAAATTTCATTATCAGGGATTTTGTATTCTTCTCCTTCTTTAACAAATCCATCTTCCCATAAGTTTGTTGGTGTTTTTGTGTATGGTTCTTGAAGAAGTTTACCATTAAGATAAACCTTTCCTTGTTGAATTTTTATTTTATCTTTCGGTAAAGCAATTAATCTACTGATATATTCTATGTCAGGATTTTTAGATGATTTGAAAATAATTATATCTCCACTTTGATAATTATTGTTATATTTTTTTATCCAAATCCCATCTCTATTCTTTAAAGTTGGAGACATTGAATTACCAGATATTCCGGATGGAGCAATAATAAACTGAGTAACAACTATGTAAATAGCAAAAAAAGGAAGTAAAATCAAAAAGATTTTTTTTATTTGGTGAACTCTTAATAAATATTTAATCAAGTAGAAGCCTGGAATAATAAATCCAAAAAAAAGAAACAAGAACAGCATTAGGATTACATTTTTAAAATCTTTATCAAATAGATAAAACACAATTCCAAATAAGCCAAAAAATAATAACCATCCTGCAATCCATAAAGGTGTATAAACAAACAAATCTGAACAAAGCAATAAAATCTTATCTGCTAATGTTCTTTTGCTTTTCCAAGTATTAAAGGCAAAAATAAAAGGAAAAAAATATAAGTTAGGAATAGAAGAAAATATTTTATTCATATTTTATTAGTCAATTATAAATCCATCACAGGCGATAACATTGTTATTCAAAGTAAAAATTACAGTATACGTTCCCTGTTCTAACCGAATTTCATTAAAATCCTTAGGATAATTTAAATCAGACCAACCATCGCTTTTTATTATATTTGTCAAGTACCCCGTTTTTCAAGACCG
>JAACSU010000020.1:2543-2766 GCA_010119145.1 Candidatus Gracilibacteria bacterium | reverse complement strand
AAAGTAAAAAGCAATTAGAGCACCAACAATTATAGAAAATATAATGAGTTGAGAGTTTAATATATCAGAAAAATAATTCTGAGCTATTTGGAAATTATTAATGGCTTTTTCTAATTCAATTGTGCTTGTGGTTATTTCCATATTTTAAAACTCTAACTTATATTTCTCTTTAAATTTTCTAAATTCTTCAATAATTAATGAAACATCTTCATCAACAACGGGT
>JAACSU010000020.1:0-2448 GCA_010119145.1 Candidatus Gracilibacteria bacterium | reverse complement strand
AATCGAGTGATCTTTTTTCTTTAATACCTCCAATTCTTTTTTCGGTAATTTTTGCAAAAACAAAACCGAAGCCTTAACGCCTGCGCCATAAGGAATAAAGGTTTCTGGAGGCAAAGAAACAACCGCCAAAATTCTGGCATTATCTCTTATCCACTGCCGAATATAACTTAAAGATGAATTCGTTAAATCCCCGTCAGGTAAAACAATTGCCATTCGTCCCCCATCTTTCAAGAATTGCAAACAGCGTTCAATAAAGAGAATGTCTGGCACTTGACCACCCTTACCATTTCCTTGACTTAAAACCTTCTCTGGAACCATTTTCCACTTGTTTTTTTCTTTATCCCTAACCCATTTATGTCCAAGATCAAAATGGTCCAAAATTTCTCGTCTAGTAATTTTTCCTCTAGTACCAAAGGGTGGATTTGTTACTACAATATCAAATTTCTCTGGTAGAACTTTACGAGAAGAAGTATTACTAATTACAGAAAAGTCCTCTAAGGAATTTTCAGAAAATATACCCGTATGACCATCGTCATTCAAAACCATATACATCTTAGAAACTCGGGCCAAATCCGGATTAAAATCTATACCGAAAACAAAATTATTACCATAAGTTCGGATGGCATCGGTGATATCAAATTCATTAAGGTCAGGACGATTTTTTCTGAAGCACTCTCTAATAAAATTTAAAGCCGTAACTAAAAACCCTCCACTACCACAAGCAGGATCTAAGATTAATTCATGTTCTTTTGGAGCTAATATTTCTATAGCCATTTTCAAAATTGGATAAGGAGTGAAAAATTCTCCTCTTTCTCCTCTTAAATGGGAGTGAACAAATGTTTGGAAGGCAACTCCTTTTATTTCTGCTCTAGTTTTTTTAGTAAAATCGTATTTCTGAAGCTGACTAACAACATAAGCAAGGGTATGAATTTTGAGTAAGATTTTCTCTCCACCAAAAATATCAGGGTAAGCAACAACCACTCTTCTAAAAAGTTCCTCAGTCCGTTTTTGAAATTCTTCGCCACCTCCTTCCTCTACTTCTCTTAATTCTTTGGTAGTAATCCTAAATTCGCAATCTGCGCTGGTTGATTTTTCATCTATCATTTTCACGAAAATTAATTTTACTACCTCATTAAAAACTTTATCTTTTAGGTACCCTTCATTGGCATAAATATAATTATGACAAGCCTCAAAAACTGTTTTTAAATCTTCGGCAGCAACTAAATCTCTTTTTTTATAAAGACCGACGTCTGCCAAAGTTTTTCCGTATGGTGGAATATCTGGTGCTGAAAGATAACGATGGGGTTTATGAGTTTTTTCTATATAAGCAGGTGCATCTTTACCATTAAACCAAACCCCATATTCTGCTGTAGTATTTGAAAGATAGGTTTCTAATTGATCAAGGCCATCTTTTCTATCTTTCTTTTTACATTCAACAATAATATAGGCATTTTCTTCTGGTCGGAAATTTTTATCATTATGAAAGACTACTATATCCGCCTTTTTCTTTGTTTCTGTTTGGCCAGATTTTATAGAAACTTCTTTTTTAATATGACTTTTGGGATATTTATACTCCTTTATCAGTTTCTTAATAAAAAGTTGGCGTACCTCCTCTTCGGGTGTCCATTTTATCGGTTCTCCAGAAAGAATGTCTTTAAATATTTTTTCACCAGCTGTTTTTTCTTTATCTAAAATTGGTCGTGAATTTTGATTATTCATAAGAATAGCCTTTTAATTGTAATAATTCTTTATCTTTCATTGATTTATAATCTTGATTACCAATAACTATATGGTCTAAAATTGTAATACCCATTATTTCGCCTGCGTCTATTAGTTGTTTAGTAATGTCAATATCGTCTTTACTCGGTATCGCATCACCTGAGGGGTGATTGTGAATTAAAATTATTGAGTTAGCTAAAGCTTGGATTGCTTCTTTAAAAATTTCTCTCGGATGAACTAAATTAGCATTTAAACTACCAATTGAAATTTCACTAATTTTGATTAAATTATTTCGTGAATCTAATGATAAAATCAGAAAGTACTCTTTCTTTTTGTCTTTAAGTTTTGGTTTAACTAATTTTACTGCATCTTCTGCAGTTTTTATAAATATTTTTTCTCCAACCTCGACTTCACTTCTTTTAGCCAATTCAAAAGCAGCTTTAATTTGAGCTGCTTTTGCTAAACCAATACCGCGAACTTGGGATAATTCTTCGAGTGAAGCTTCGGAGATCGCCTTCACATTGCCAAAAGTACTTAAAAGTCGTTGAACTGTAACCATCACCGATTCTCCAGCAATTCCGCGACCCAAAATTAAAGCTAAAAGTTCCTGGGCAGAAAGTGCTTCGGCACCGAATTTCTGCAGTCGTTCTCGTGGCCGTTCGGAAGGTGGTAAATCTCGAATAGTGAAAGATTTTGTCATATTGCTTTATTTTATCACAATTTTTTATC
>JAACSU010000019.1 GCA_010119145.1 Candidatus Gracilibacteria bacterium | reverse complement strand
CACAGTTAAATAATATTATATTCACGAATCAAGATAATATTTTTATCCTTCAAAGTCTAGTCATAAATAGTCTAATCGTAACCAGACTATTTATTTATTTAATAAATTATTTATAATAATAAGATAATTTTTGGAAAAATCTTCAACAAATTGATTGTCATTGATGAAGTTTTTTAAATCATACGATAATTTTTGAGGAGTGACCACTTTTTTTATTCTTTTCATCAATATTTCTTTTAATTCTTTGTTATTTTTGATTCCAGCAGTTTTCTTTAACATCTTCCAATTGGGTTCTATTCCTTTTTGTAAAAACCAAAAAAGATCGTAAAAATCTCTCCCTTTAATATCAATTTGATCTTCCTTATCTTCAGACTCCTTAAACCAAACTCTAAAAAGTAAAGCGTTAATCTTACCACTCATTAAAGAAGGCAGATCATAGTGATTTACAACGAAATTAAACCCATATTTTGATATTGGAGTCAAAGTATAGTTAGCAAAAGGAATAAGTTCATTTGTAGTTTCAATTTTGACATATAACTTATCACTTTCAGATTCATTTGATAGACCTAAGCTTTTTAGAAAAGGAAACTTTAGATAAAGTCTCATCGTTGCTTGAATCTTTGTTTCTAACTCAGAATAATATTTCATTTTAATTTCTTTTTTTAGATATTCATCTAACTCTCCAAGAATATTCTTACCTAATTTTTTTTCATCATAATCAAAATCTAAGTCTTCAGATAATCTTGGAAGCTCATAGCATATTCTTAGACAAGATCCTCCTTTGAAGACTAAATTTTTCATTTTCTTTTGGTTATACAATAAAGAAAGGACAAGATATTGGATGTATTCTTTAAGGTAATTTCTTATTAAAGATTTGCTATTTCCCTGTAATTTTTTTTCTTGAACGATTATTTTTAAAATTTGCTCAATCATAGTATTTTTGTTTAATCAAACTGATAACTTTCAAGGTTCTTTTATTATTGGCAATAACCGCATATTTTTCTAATTCTAAAAATTCGTTTTTGTTTAAATTTTCCCAGTTAATCCGCAATTCTTCTATTGCCTTTTCAGAAATCAAAGCATTTTTACAGAATCTTAAATATAAATAATCCAAAACCGCTTTTGATTTTTTAGCTACCATGATACTGGCAGAATAAAATTTCACCGATCCATATCCAAAAAAAAGTCGTGGGCTAAGAGAGTAGTAATTAAATTTTCCAAGTTTATTATCGAAAGATTTAGTTTTTTTTGTCGTAACACTGCTTATACCGTAAACTGCTTCAGTTAGAAGATTATATTTGCTCATTATATATTCGCCAGAGATGTAGGAAGGCTCATATATCTTATTTGCTAAATATTCTAAATACAAATCTTTATTTTCTTCTTTTTCAAAACGTGATTTTAAAATATATTTTCCTTTTTTTAAAGGGATAATTAATCCATTTTTTGACCAATATTTAATATTAAAGTTCAATGAATCTTCGTTTTTTTCCCATTGCCTCAACAATTCTTTAGTAAATAACAACAAATTGTTTAGATTATCAAGATTGGCTTTTTTCATATGTTTCTAAATTGGTAGATTAATTCTACTAAATCAGAAACAGATTGTCAATAAATAATTTAATTATTTGAATTTTTTTATGAAAGATTTTCTGGACATATTATTTGAGCTAATTATAATATATTATTAAGATATTTATGAAGAAAATATTTGAAAATGAGTTTTTAGTTTTTATCTTATTGATAATTCTTTTCATTGCTATCCGATCTCTTCATTTTGTTCCCGCTCTCAACTTTTCCTTTGATCAGGGTAATGGGTTTACTCGTATTCTTGAAATGTGGAAAAACAAAGAAATTACGCTCGTTGGCCCCGGAAGCTCGATATCTGCAGATAATAAATTACTGTTACAAGGTAGTATTCTTTATTATTTTACGCTTATCTTTGCCGTTCCCGGAAAATTTGATCCAATCGTATCGTCGTACATATTTATGATTTTTTCGTCATTTGGCATAATCCCGTTATATAGCGGGATGAAAAAATTAGCTAATCAAAAAACGGCTCTTCTGATGGTAGTGCTTTATACATTGTTACCCATGTTTATTGACTATACCCGCTTCTTTTTCGGCCCGAATTTCTTGATTCCACTTTCCACAATCCTGATATATCTTATGGGCCTGCATAAAACAAAACCTAACAGTATTTATTTATTTTTCATATTTGCGTATACAGGAATCCTCATACAATTTCATTACCAGATTGTAATCATTTTATTTATTTTATTTATATATTATTCATTTATAAAACGATTTCGTATTAAATCTATTCTGATAATGATTGGGGGATTCTGCGTCGGTTTTTCTCCGATGATTTTATTTGAACTGAAAAATCAATTTTATAATCTACATGTCATCAGAGATTATTTATTTAGTTCTAAACCCCACAGCGGGGCTCCTTTTCAAATTCTTCCTCATCGATATTTATCGATTAGCATTTTAACTCTTGCCTTGATTAGTAGTTATTTTAAAAAATATATTTCATATTTTTTAATAATAACCGTTGCGATAATTTTAATTATTTTTGATGCTTTTATTTATCTGCCAAAACCTTCACACGGTTTTGGAATGTCACCAAACTGGAATTATTTGATGGAAAAAAAAACTTATGAAATAATAAAAACGCAAAACGTCAAAAACTATAACATCGTCAATCATATCTATGACAACCTCTCCATGGTAATTAAATTTCACCTTAAAAAAGATGGAGTGAAGATGAGCTATGAAGATTATTATCATAATGATTATCTGTATGTGATCAGCAAAAATGCAGATGTTTTCAAAGATCCGGCTTATGAACTTAATACTTTTGTCCCAAATAAATTAGTGAAAAGTTGGAAGTTGAATGAGATTTATAATCTGTATTTGTTTAAAAGAGTGCAAAAGTAGTGGTGTGATTTAATGAATCGTTCCACTACTGAATTTTTAAAAATGACTCAATTATTTCCTTCACATACTCCATCATCTCCTCACTTATCCCCGGCCAGACTCCCAACCAAAAAGCATTATTCATGATTGTACAGTCTTGTCTTCGTGAATTAAAATAATATTTTTATCTTTTGCTATAGTCTTGTTGTCAATAGTCTATTCTAAACCAGACTATTAATGATGAAAATTATTTATTAATTTGAAGAATAGACTATTTTTCCGTATTTTTTTATTTCTCCGATTAATGGATGATATTTCATCAGCATATCTTTTTCCGCAATTGGAATTGCTTCTATTCTATCAGACACTTTCAATGACAGGTGAACTAAAAACATCATTTCTTTATGAGTATCCTTTCCAAAATCTGGAGAAACAACGGCTAAATCAATATCTGAATAATCTTTTTGCTTCCCTTTAGCAAATGAACCAAAGAGAATTACCCTAGATATTTTTATTTGTTCCTTTTGTAATAAATCAACAAAATTATTCACCTCTTTTTTTACTTGCTTACTTTTAAAAACTACGTTTTTCATATTAATGAAATAAAATAATTAAGTAATTCTTTTGTTATTTCAAAATATTTTAATGTGAATTCCTTTGTTGCTTTTTTATATAACTTATCTTTTATAACATCGTATCGAGCTTCTATATGAAATGTAGTCATTTCTTTTAATTCATTAATTTGTACCTCAGTTAACACAATCTTACAATCTGTGGCTAATTTAGCTAATTTATGAATTGGTGGTGGATATTGATCTTTTATTTTAATGTAATTTGCTTTCAAGACTTTTTCTATCGCTATATGGCATAAAAATAAGGCCCACTGATAATGCTTCATGCCTACTAAATCTTTAGCTATTTGAAAGTCTTCTTTAGCGCTTTTTAGCCATGCCTTCTGTAATTCATCTTTCTCCTTTATTTCCATATGCCCATTGTATCAAATATTCTAATATATAACAAAAAAAATTAAAATCTGCGCTTAATCGAATCCATATAGTGTATTTGTCATTACACTTTCTTGACTCGTGTCAATATTAAGAATTTTTCTATTCAAGAATTCTTTAACTTTTTCTTTACATATTTTATCATCTACCAGCTCGCCTAACCCCTGCAAGATATCATGAGGATTAACATTTTCTCTGATAAATGGAATCAAACTTTTTATGTATTCTTTAGCAGTTTTTTTTGTCCTTACTTCAATTATTTTTTCATTAATCTCAAAATTATCCTTAAACATAAAGTAAGCGTCATAAAGGTCGCGATTGACTACTTTTTTTCTGTCAGTTATAGCGCATAACTTATGAGCAAACATACAGCTTTTAGAAAGAGTTGGTATTGTCAACCCATAAAAATCTACATTTACATATGTATCAGGATAATCTCGTTTGCTCATCTCTACCTTAATTTTTTGTTTTCCTTTTTCATAAGAACCTAACCAAAAATATGTGTAGCGCTTATTGTATTCCTCAATTATTAAATAAGTTTTTAAAATTTTAGTTACTTCCTCAGGATTAAAATCATCTCCAATAATATTAAAATCTAAGTCAGTTGAAAAACGATCTAATTTATGAAACATATAAAGACAAGTTCCACCTTTAAAAGTAATTTTTGCCTGAAGATTATTATCTTGATAAATATCTCTTAATATTTTTTTAAAAATTATTTCATGCTGAATTCTATCCAACATAAGTTATTCTATTTTTTTAATTAATAATTTAATATCATTAATCAGTCTCTTATTTTTATAAATTTTTGCCGTTTCTAATAATTTATCTTTATTAATATTGTCTATCCGATCAATATTCATACTTGGCCAAATATATAACGTATCACAGATTGCTCTTTCTTTATCAGCTATCAGATATGACCCTTTATCAACTAAACCTAGTTTATTAAAAAAAATAAAATCCTTTACCTGATGGTATGAATACTCAACTTTTGATATTAAATATTTTTTACTTATCAAAGCAATTGAATAATTTGAAGAATAATATTGAAAATTAATACCATGTATCGATAAAGCCGTATGAAGAGAAATATACGAAAGAGGCTGTAATTTATGAGCTAATTCCAACGGAGAATATTTCTTATTTATCGAATATATTCCTCGGTAAATCCTATTCAATTTATTTTTTCTTAAATAATACTTAACGATTTCCCAAATTTTTGTTTTTTCGGAAATTCCCCAAATAACACTTAAATCCTGCGTGGTAAATACATTTTTATTTGAAATCAATAATTTCTCTATTTTATCCATTTGTCAGTTATAATGTTAGATAAACTACCACTAATGATGACGAAATATCTATTTCTTGTCAAGGGGGATAAATTCTTTTATTTTTTCTTTAACATAATTCATCATTTCTTTTGTTATTCCAGGATATACGCCAAGCCAAAAGGCATTGCTCATTATAAGATCGGCGTTTTTATGATCTCCGATTATTTTAAAGTTCTTTTTTAGGTTGATATAGGCCGGATGACGGAGAAGATTGCCGGAGAAAATATTACGGGTGCCGATTTTATTTTTTTCTAAATATTCGGTCAGTTGATTGCGTGTAAATGGAGCTGTTGGTTTAACGATTATAGGAAATCCAAAATAGCTGACTTCTTCGTTTTTATCGTTTTTCATTAAGATAAAGTACTTTTTATATTGTTTAAAAAAATCATAAAGAATTCCATAGTTTTCCTGTCTTTTTTTAATGAAGTAGGGGAGTTTTTTAAGTTGAGCACATCCTATAGCTGCCTGAAAGTCGGTTGTCTTTAAGTTGTATCCTATCTGTGAATAGATATATTTATGGTCATACCCTTGCGGCAGTTGTCCTAGTTTCCATCCAAACCTTTTACGACAGGTGTTGTCTTTACCGGTATCACACCAACAATCGCGACCCCAATCACGGAACTGGCGGATAGATTTATGAATCAAAGAATTATTGGTGACGACAGCTCCACCTTCACCCATGGTATTATGCAGAAAAATACCTAAAAATCCACCATAAAAATTTTCATTGCCTGGAACAGAAAAATCGTAAACATACTGATCTTTATCATAAGATATTTTCTCAACACTTCTAACCTTTAAGAATGATAAATCACTATTAACCAATTTATAGAGTTTTTTATTTGATTCCAAATATTTAAGTAACCGTTTTTTTGATATTATTTGTTGATCTTTGCTTATATTAATATACTTTCTAAATACTGGAAGTAATGGAATTTGATCAGCAAAATTATTTCTATCTTTGATGTTTTGCTTAACAATTGTTTTATCTCCATATATATAACCACTAAAATTTAATGTGTAGTTTTCATTATTTGAACTTATTGCCCCTTTAATTTTTTTTGAAGTGTGAGCTTTGTTTCTTCTATAAAAAGAGGCACTAATCCCCACTTTTGAAAGTAAATATTGAAAATCATTTAATAAATCTTTAGAGACGCTGGTAACATCAATCCTATTTGTATTATCTTCTAATATTCTTATTGATCCATCACCACTTGTATATCCATAAATAAATGCCTTGACACATTTTTCATCTGTATGGAACATAAACCAAGGAATTCTTTTATTTTTTGCCCCTTTCTCTATTTTAAAAACTTCTCTAAAAACTATTTCGACATTTTTTGATTGAATTTCTACGTTAATTTCATTGTTTCTGCTTTTTCCAACTGATGGAATTATATTAAATTGGCTTTTAGATATGGCAACGACATCTTTAATCAAATCTGTTTCATTTTTATTGAAAGAAAATATAAGACCATTTTGATATGAACCCTCAGCCATATAATATCCAAGTAATCTACATAATTCTTCATTAATAACAATTCTTATAGGTATTTTATTTGATTGAGATATTCCTATAAAAAGGTTTTCTTTATCGAGATCATAATAGTTTAGATATTTTATTGGCAAAGCATTTCTAGATTTATACTGCCACGCATAATCACGATTTTTTATTGATTTTAAATTTTCAACTGAAAAATTTGAAATATAAGTATCTTTATTTTTAAAAAATTTTAGAGTATCAATATATTTAATCAAATAATTAGCAGGGATGTTGTTTGTGGTAACAATAAAATCGTCAACCATTATTTGTCTAGCTTCTTTTGGAACAATGTCCGCTGTTTCTTGATCAATGACAAATACACTATGATCTTCGGTCACTTCCACTGATCTACCATGTTGAGTGGTTATTTTAAACATTTTTTTTGCAGCTCCTAGCTTATGCCTTAATATTGCTGATGGAGTTGACCAACTAACTTTATTATTTTTATCAAATGATAAAACTTTTATTTTTTTTGAGTCATTAATATATGTTTCATATATTTTTTCAATTGGTTCCATATTCCAACTTCCTTTCTCATCTAAATAGGGAATTGGCGTATTAAAAGAACAGCTCATCTGATGAGCTGGATAAAAGCTAAAGGTGGCAATGTCACCAAAAGAACTAACAAGTTTTCCGTCATATTTAGAACCTAAAGCGTCGCAACAATCCTCAATTACCCAAAGATTGTATTTTTTGGCTATTTTCATTATTTTTTTTAAGTTATAGGGTTTTCCCAGAGTATGGGCGACCATGATCAGTTTAGTTTTTTTTGTTATTGCCTTTTCGATCTGATCAACATCAATATTCAAGGTATCAAGCTCTGCGTCAATAAAGATCGGTTTTAAACCATACTGTAGGCCCGGATTGACAGTCGTTGGAAAGGCAACCGAGCAGGTAATAAATTCATCTCCTGCTTTTAATCTTCTATCACCAAATACTGAAGAGGTTAGGGAAGCCAAGGCAACTAAATTTGCGGAAGATCCGGAATTGACCAGCGAAACATAATTTATTTTCAAAAACTTTTTAAATTCCCTTTCAAATTCTTTTGCCCAATTACCTTCGGTCCACCAACCATCTCTAGCGGCCGAAATTGCATTATTTATTTCCTCCTCGTCAAAAACTTTTCCGGAGACGGGGACGTAAGTTTCTCCGGGGATAAATTTATTCATTACCATAATAATAACATTCCGGATGTTTTTTTTCCATCTATTCCACATATTCTCGGCAAAAAAAGCAATTGCATTCCACATATTCTCGGGTTATACTCGATTTATGACTACTTTTATACAAAGAATCAGTATCGAAGAAATAACCAAACACTTGCAGTCAAAAGAAATTACCATGCTTGTTGGACCAAGACAAGCAGGTAAAACTACAATTATGCTTCATATAAAAGAACAATTAGATAAGCGAGGAGAAAAAACCCTTCACCTAAATATTGATAGAGATGATCATCATAAATATTTCAATTCTCAAACTGATTTAGTAAATTATCTAAATTTATATTTTGGTACAAAAAAAGGGTATCTTTTTATCGATGAAATACAAAGATTAGATAATGCAGGTTTATTTCTTAAAGGTATTTACGATCGTAATCTTCCATATAAAATGATTGTTTCAGGTTCCGGCAGTCTTGAACTAAAGGAAAAAATTCATGAATCACTGGCCGGACGAAAACGGATATTTGAAATCCCCACCATTACTTTTTTTGAATTTATTAACTTTAAGACCAACTATCAGTTTAAAAATAAAATTCATGACTTTTTTAAATTTGACAAATCACTTCCAGAAACATTATTACAAGAATATTTATATTTTGGCGGATATCCAAAAGTAGTTTTGTCTAATACTTTAGAGGAAAAAATAAATATAATAAAAGAAATTTATAATAGCTATGTTGAAAAAGATATTCAAAACCTTATTCATATCGAAAAAACGGAAAATTTTATACACCTCGTTTCTGTTTTATCTTCCCAGATTGGACAATTAGTAAATAGAACTGAGCTAAGTCAAACCTTAAATATTGATCGTGAAACATTAAAAACATACCTTTGGTACTTAGAAAAAACATTTATTATTAATCGAATTAATCCATTTTTTTCAAATATTCGTAAAGAACTTACTAAAATGCCCTTATTCTATTTTACAGATATTGGACTCCGAAATTATAATCGTAACCAATTTGTAACCCCTCCAGATAAGACAGATGGCTTTTTATTTCAAAATTTTATTTATCAACTATTAAAAGAGTCAAAAATGTTTAATAATTCTAAGATTAATTATTGGAGAACAAAAGACGGCGCTGAAGTTGATTTTATCGCTCATTTCGGCAATGATATTATTCCGATTGAAGTAAAGAATAACTCATTAGATAGTATAGAACTAAGTCAATCCATTCACAGCTATATTACACTTTATAAACCAAAAAAATTTTATTTAATTAATAAAAACCTTGAAAAAATCACACATGTAAACGATTGTGAAATGATCGCATTACCTTTTTTTAAACTTCTATAAGGTTGTTTATTTTTTCCTCGTCAAAAACTTTACCTGAAACGGGAACGTAAGTTTTACCTGGGATAAATTTATTCATATTATTGTTTATTTTTTTTATCCTTTACATTTATTGTCTCTTCTACGATATACATTGGACGGTTCTTTGTCTCTTCAACAATAACTTGAATGTATTTTCCAATGATGCTGATAGCAAATAACAAAAGAGATCCAATAAAAATTACCAAACTGTATAAAGAGAATTCTGACATTAAAAATATAAATGAGAAAAAAGAAACAACCATTCCAGAATAAAACATTGAGTCCAATATTAAATAAGAAAATCCAAATATTCCTATTTCTGCATGTTTAAAATAATTAAGTATGCTATAGGAACTTATACCCCCTTGTCTTTTTTTTCGGTCATAATAAACTTTTGTTGATTTAAAGCCAATCCATGCACGAAGGCCTCTAAAAAACCTATATTTTTCAGGTAAGGAATTTAATGCTATTACAACCTTCTTGCTAAAAAGACCTACACCGGAAGCATTCACGGGGACATCAATATTTGAGATTTTTCTAAAGAAAAAATAAAAGAAACTTCTAAGTAATTTTGTAAATGAATCATCCTCGGTTTTTCTATATATCCCTATTACAACGTCAAAACCCTGTTCCCACTTTTGAATAAAATCTAATATCAGTTCAGGAGGATCCTGTAAATCTGCAGGTAAAGCAATTACAGCATCACCATGCGCATATTTGTAACATGCTGCAGCAGACGCTTCAGGGCCAAAGTTTCTTGAAAGGAATATTCCAGAAATTTTTTTATCTTTTTCTATTAATTTTTTAATAATTTTTCTTGTTTGATCGATACTACCATTATCAATTATAATATACTCAAAATCATATAAATTTATTTTTCTTACTATTGCATTTATTTTTCTATAAGTTGTTTCTATATTTACTTCTTCATTAAAACATGGAATAGTAATCGAAACTTTTTTCTTCATATTATTAAAATGTAACAATTTTATTCTTTAATTCTCTTTTTCTTGTTTCTTTAGCTATCTCATCCTTAAAGGCAAAGGAAGAGATTAATATAGGATTATTATATTCAACTAACTTGTCAGGTGATAATATATCGATTCCGTCTAATTTTTTTCCTATTAAATTCTTATTACTGTCTACAAATTTAAATATTTTATTTCTTATTTTTGTTGTCATAAGTAATCTTTGAGTCAAGGCGCCCACTCCCCAAATAATGGTATTTTTTGGCAATAATTCAATTTTTTTTAAAATAAGGCCCATTTTTTTTTGTGATTGTGAAATGTATTTATGCATTCCGTTATCTTCTATCTTTATTTTTTTCCATAGTGAAACGATTGCCTTTCCATCGCTTTTTATAAAAACTTTATCACAGTTACTCATTAGTTGATATAGTGACTTTTCTGTAAAAAAGTTAATATGTTCAGTAGAAAATTCGCCATACGGTTCATCAAATTTTTTATGAAAACGCTCTGCATCCGGCACACAAATATAAATCATTCCATTTGTATTTAATAGTGAATATGCTTTTATTATTGCATTTCTTACTTCCGTCAAATGTTCCAATACTGCTGAAAAAATAACTAGATCATATTTCCTCTTTGAAGCAAACTTTTCAAGAGTTGATGTAATAACTGATATATTATAATCTTTCTTTGCGATTATTCTGCACTCTGGAGCAGGCTCAACCCCTAATAAATTCTTGTAGCCTCTATGCTTTATAAAGTCAAGTAACTTTCCTACTGAACAACCTACCTCTAAAATACTTGAATTTTTTGGGATAAATTTCCTAAGAATATAGTCAAATTGTTTATATGTAAATTCGTCATGCATTTCATGTTGACGAGTACCCTCATATTTTGATTGATTTTTATAATATTCATTATAATATTTTTGAGAAGGTGTATTGTTTACGTAAACAAAACCACAAAAATTACATAAAACAATTTTATGCTCAAAATGTTCGGCAAATTTCTGAGTGTATAATAATTCGCTTTTATCATGTAAACAAATTGGACAAGACCTAACTTCATTCATAATTTTTTAAACAGCATAACAAATAGTATCCATTAAAAAATCTGAGTAATGCCGTAAAAATATTTTATAATCCGGTCGAAACTTTTTTATGAGAATAGTTAATTCCCATATGTCATTCAGGTTATGATAAGAACATATGACAAGTTTTGGTTTATATTTTTTTATAGTCTTTTTTGCCCCAATTAATGCTTTTTTTTCAAAACCTTCTATATCTAATTTGATGTAGGTAAAATGTTCGTCGATATATTTATCTATTGGAACGATTTTTATTTGAATTTTACCGTATTTAATAACTTTTGATTGTAAATTTCCCTCGTTTGTAAAACTAAGGGTATTGTTTTTATCTCCTAACCCTAGCCTAAATATTTTTATTCTGGAATCTTTTAATTGCCTGACATAATTATTTATTTTTTTGTAATTTTTATTGTCCGGCTCGAATGCAAATATGTTTTTAAACCTATTTTTTGATTCTTTGATAATCAATCTAATCGTATCACCATCATAGGCGCCACCATCAAGAAACACTTCATTGTCTGAAAGATGAATAATTTTTTTGTCA
>JAACSU010000018.1 GCA_010119145.1 Candidatus Gracilibacteria bacterium | reverse complement strand
TTTGAACTTAAAACCCGAGAAACCAATGCCGATAAAAAGAAAAAGGCAGAATACGAAAAGTTAAGGGCAAAATCCGTGCAACGGGAAAGAATCCAAAAAGCTATTTACGATCTTGAACGAGAAAAAGAAGATCATGAAAAAGCTTTAATTATTGATCATAAAGACGCTTTATCTTCGGATGAAATAGAAAAATACAAGCAAACCTTTGAGGATTTGATGAAAGGATCCGATTGCTCAAAAGGAAATTGGTTCCGTGAGAAGGGATGGGATGACTGGATTGTTAAATTGGATTTTGACATGTTTTTGTGGAATAAGCTTAAAGAAACCTTAACCAAAGAAGACCTTGAAAGACCTGACCTTGATGAAAAAATTGAGGAATTTAAACAGGATATGCTAATTTTTTCCACCAAGAAGGCTGGGGGGGAGAAATGTTAAATTTATGTTTGAGCTCTTTTTACAAAAGAAAATAAAGGAGGCTTTACCAGAAGACATTGTGTTTCCTCCTCTTGTTAAACAAGAGGAGGAACTCAAAGAGAAGAAGGAGCAGATACAAGAACTTTATGACCTAGGTATTCAAGCCCTTAAAGAACTGAGAGGAAATTTTAAAATATTGCCAAGAGGTTTAATCGATAAATTTGACTTAACCAAACTACCTGCGATATAAGAAAGTTGGTTATAAAAAATAGGATAAGAAATGTTTATAAAGAAAAATATATTAATATTTACAATGGGATTTATTATGATTTCTGATAAAGCACAGTGTATTCAAATAAAAAAAGAATATGGAATATACTTTAAGATACCTGATGGAAAAGTTAAAGATTGTGCTTTATCTATAGCAAAAAAACACGGGAGCAATATAACGCCACATATAACTGTTTTACAGGCTGTTTTTTTAGAGGATTCTTTAAAAGAAGTCCATAAAAATTTACGCTCTTGGGCAAATGCACAAAAACCTCTGAAAATCATTTTCAAAAAAAAACTAGAGAAGGGAGGTGGTGGAAATACCTTTTGGAATGTTCAAACCGAAAGTCCATTACATGACGCTAATTCAGCTCTAACAGAAGTTATCGACCCGCTTCGTGACGGGATTCTTGACCAAGTAAAAAAAAATATGCCCTATTTTTCAAATACAGAACTAAAAAATATTGAAAAATATGGAAGACATTTTAATGTGCCGGGGGCAAATCAACCACATATCACCGTAGCCTATGGTGTCCAAAATTTTCAATTAATAAATGAAATATCGACTCAGATAGAAAATATAGATACAACGCAAATTCTTGATGAAATCTCTTTGGGAGAAATTGATAGCCAAGGCAATATCATTGAAACTCTTCAGACATATAAATTAGGTGGATAATGCATAAAGATTATGAAAAAGCCTTGTTGGCTAGTATTCATTTAAAGACGATGATTCAAGTAGTAAGAGGCGCGGGGGATATTTTATTAGAAGGAAGAAAAGAGATCGATTCTCTCTCAACAACTTCAAAAACAAAAAATCCAAATGATATTCTGACAAAGTATGATCCTTTGGTGCAAACTTTTATATATCAAGGTCTTATTAAAATGTTTCCTAGTTATTCAATAGTAGGAGAAGAAGAAGGGCTTGGTGAAGATATTGATATACAAAAAGGTTTTGTCTGGATTGTTGATCCTATAGATGGAACTTTGAATTTTCGAATGAACAGGAAAGAGTTTTCTATTTCACTTGGCTTGTTCAAGGATGGGAAGCCTTTTGCTGGAATTGTTTATGCCCCCGCAAGAGACGAGATGTATGTGTCTGAAAAAGGTAAGGGAGCATATCTTAACAAAGAAAAGATCTCTGTAAGAAAAAGTTCTTTAACTGATACTCCATTATACCATTTTGAGCTTCATAAAATTGACTACCAAAAAGTTATAAAGAGTATAGCGCCTATGGCAGCACATATAAGGAGATTTGGTGGATCGGCAGCTTTAGACCTTGCCTTAGTTGCATCGGGACAAGTGGATGCACAATTTTCTACTTCATTGAACTTATGGGATATTGCTGCAGGGTTTTCAATTGTTGAAGAAGCTGGTGGAGTATATTTTGCTACAGATGGTACTAGTATAAAATTTACAATGAAACCTAACTCATATTCATATGTAGTTGGCCATAAAAATTTTGTGGCGGATATTTTAGATAGGCTACCAAAAATTTCAGTATCTTGCATTAATCTAGGTATTTCTTAACCAGCTAACACCCACGGGTAAAGGCCATAGTTTTACGCCATCTTTAAAAATTACAGGAAATTTCATTATGGAAGAACTTATCATTAAAAATAAAGATGGGAGTGTAATTGACCTAACATCAAGAGAGTTAGAAATAATTTCGTTCTTGAAAATTGGGAAACGAACAAAGTGGATTGCCAACGAACTTATTCTATCTCCAAGAACTGTTGATAATCATATTCTTCGTATTAGGGAAAAAGTAGGTGCAATTTCACGTGAAGAATTATGCGACCTCGTAATTAAAAAAAGCCTCTTAGTGAAAGAATTAGAGAAAATATCAATTAAAAATTCTGAAATTTTTAATAAATTTAATAAGTCGGCAATAATTAAAACTTTTTTGTTTCTTGCTATATCAGTTTTTACGATTTTATTTTTACTACTTGATATTAATAAAGATAATGAGAAAAATGTGTTTGAATGGAATATTCCCTTAGAGGGATCTGTTTACGTACCAAGGGAAGGTTCTTTTAAGGCAGTTTCAGAATATCTGAAGGACGGATCTAACAACCACATTCTAACTATCTATGGCCTTGCAGGCGTTGGAAAAACAACCTTTGCAAAAAATTTTATTTTGGCAAAGAAGACCTCTTATAAATATAAAATATGGTTTAATTCTGAGACACCTTCTGTATTAAGAAAAGAGCTTTTAGAATTTGGCGAATATAAATCATTGTACGATAAATCAGATAGCACTGAAATTAAGGTAATTAAGGTTATCAAATGGCTCGAAGAGATTGGTGGGGTTATTCTTGTTTTTGATAATGTTGAAAGATATGAAAATATTAAAGGATACATTCCTAGAAATTGTGATGTGTTGATTACTTCTCGTAATAATAAAATGCCTTCCCCTTTTTATATGGACGTGATGTCGCCTAAACAGGCTGAGAATCTTTTTGTAAAAACCTATGACGAGAATAAGGTAATTTCTTCTGAGGAAAAAGTTGAAATAAGAAAGATTCTAGAACAGCTTGGCTACCTCCCACTTGCAATTGTGCAAGCAGCGGCATACATACGTGAGAATTCTCTAGATCTAAAGAGCTACCAGAGGTTATATGAGGAAAATATTGACTTTTGTTTAAAGAAAAGCACAATTCAAATCCAAGATCACTTGCCAGTATATGTAACTTGGGAAATGAGCTTAGAGAAAGTGTCTTCACAGGAAGCGATTAATTTACTGAACCACATGAGTCTTTTGTTACCAGAAAAAGTTAACAAGGATTTACTAATGTATATTTTATATGGATCCGTTTCAATAAATAATAAGGCAAAACTAGACGATATTATTTCATTATTAAAGAGTTTTTCATTAGTTTCAGTAGATGGAGATAATGTTTTTATTCATAGGTTACTCCATAGCTGGATTTTGAGAAAAATGGAGCCTCAAACAAGAAAAGAAAATCTCAAATATACCTTGGAGAGATTATCGAAATTGTATCATTCCCCTTTGGTTCATATAAAGAACATAGGATTTATTAGAGAGCTTATACCTCATACAGTAAAATTTTTGAAATTGGCTAAAATAGAATTTTTAGAACCTAAAAGTGAACTCTATAAAATATATCTTGGGTTATCAAAATCCTATGATCTTATGGGGGAATATAAAAACAGAAAAAAGTTTATTGATTTAGCTTACTCAGAGTCAGTAAGTATTTTTGGAGAAGAAAGCCCTGAAACAGCCTTGGTTTGTTATGCCTCAGGCCGTTTTGAAATACGAACTGAAAATTTCATAAAAGCAGAGAAGATGATATCTATAGCTTTAAGTGGTTTTGAAAAACAACCAGAAAAGTATAGTCGAGAGATACTTTTGAGTTTAAATCAACTAGGTAGGGTCTATGGTAGATTATCGAAATATAAAGAAGCAATTAATGTTCTGGAAAAAGCCCTTTTAAGAGCCGTCCATTCACATGGAAAAAACCATATAGAAGTAGGTGATATACTTAATGAGCTTGGATGGGTGTTATTTAATTATGGCGAATATGAAAAAGCAAAAGAATATTTGCTTCAATCTGTTAAAATACATGAGCAAAATCTTGGGAAAAACCACGTTGAAACAGCAAGGGTCTTAAAAAGCCTAGGTTGTGTTCTAATAGCAGTTCGTGAATTGGATGGAGCAGAAGAAGTTTTAAGACGATCCCATAAGATAAGAAGCGACCATTATGGAAAAAATCATATTAAGGTATTAAATGTTAATGTTTGTATGGCTATTTTGACATCTTTAAGGGGAAATAATCATAAGGCAATTGAGGAATTAGAAAAATGTAAAAATCTGCTCGAAAAGTTGTATGGGGATAATTTGATTTTTTGTGCTGCTTTAGAAATAAATCTTGCAAATTTATATTTATTAAATGGGGATAGAGAAAAGGCATTATTTTCTTTTAACAAGGGGACGAAAATGTTTTTAGATAATCCTTCAACAAATGCTGTAAATATGAAAATTGCACAAGTAAGCTTTATGCTTTTCTCGGGTGAGAAGGAAAAATTAGGAAAAATAGAAGAAGATTTAAGAGGTAAAATATCTATAAGACATAATCACTTACGTTTTATAGAAGGGAAAGGCGGAGATCTATTTCTCCTTAATACATAATTCCATTTCTTTTAGTAAAAACCATTTGGTAAAATTTTTATCTAATTCAGAAAGATTGTTTTCGATTGTGTAATAGTAGCACTCTTTTTGAATTTTAGAGTACTGTGTGAATGAAAGATTAAAGTTATTTTCCTTTACCAATTTTTGAACCAAATTTGCAAATTCAACTAAAATATCAAAATCTTCAATTTTTTTTAAAGCGCCACCTCTTTCTCCCGGAGGTTCCGCGCAGATTAAATCTGTAATACTACATTGGAAAAGGGTTGCTAATTTATTAAGATTTTCAACACTAGGGTTTTTAGATTGATCGCGCATAATATTTCGAAGTGCGCTCATACGAAGACCAGCTTGGCGTTCCGCCTCAGCGATAGAAAGATTATTTTTCTGGAGAAGTTCTCTCAGATTATTTTTTAAATTGCTCATATATCTAAAAATAAGCGAAAAACGAAAAAAAAACTAGATCTATCTTTATCTTGCTATATATATCTGCTATATATAGCAAGATAAAGGTTGTTTTAAAAAAAAATTAAAGACTATTTTCAATGAGTAAATTTTACTCGAGTAATTTTTACCATTGAAAAGGCTTTGTTTATTACGTTTATGTTGATTAACATAATTTTAAATCTTGTATTAATAACAGGCGATCATAGCAATGAAACACGATGAGCTTCCACAGTCAGTAGAAGCAATGCAGAGCATAGCCATTCGAGGTAATGTAATCGCTCAAAATTGGTTTCAGACGATAAAACTCCCCACGGGGCGGCCTGATTTATACGCCATGCTTATTCTCTCCGATGTTTGCTACTGGAATAGACCTTCCGAAATCCGCTGTGAAAAATCAGGGGCACTTATTGGTTACAAGAAAAAATACGCTGAGGATATGCTTCGACGATCTTATTCAGATTTAGAAAATCAATTTGGCATTTCAAAAAAACAGTGTCAAGAAGCCTTGCGAAGACTTGAAGAACTAGGTGTCATTGAAAGAGTTTTTAGAACTGTTGAAACTCCGTCTGCTCGTCTTAGCAACGTGATGTTTTTGAAGTTGAATACTGAAATTCTTAAAAAATTAACCTTTGAAAACATCACTGCGCCTTGTGTAAAAAGGGATTCAGACCCTATGGAGAAAATCCTCCATAGCTATGGAAAAGATGAAGACCCCCTATGGAGGAATTCCTCCATAGGTGTGGATAGATTCCTCCATAGCTATGGAGGAATTCCTCCACATCATATAGAAACAACTACTTCTTCAATAATTACTCCATCTCTCTCTAAAAATCAGGCCTCTTCTGAAAACCCCCGACCTGTTTCGAGGAAAGTCGAGAGAGAGGGATTTTGCAATTCTAAAAAAATGCTAGCTGTATGGAACGAGCTCATTCCTGAGAAAGCAACCAATGCCAACAGCTATCTTTTATCAAAACTTGAGCTTGCTCTACGAGATCAGCTTGACGGTGATATTTCTTCATGGCGGACGGTCTGTGAAAATTTCCGCT
>JAACSU010000017.1:3800-4210 GCA_010119145.1 Candidatus Gracilibacteria bacterium | reverse complement strand
TATCTCCTATCTCCTATCTCCTATCTCCTATCTCCTAACCCATTAAGGTATCATATTAGTTAGTGTCACTTTCAAAACTAACTTTATGACTAATTCTACTCCTGAATCTCCTAATCCTAATTCCCCAGAGTCCACACAACCTCAAGATAGTTACGTTAAGTTAGCAATGCGTAATATGGTAAAAAAAAGAGGAGTTTCTTTAAAACATTTTTTCTTGACAACCTTCGGTTTATTAGGCTTTTTAGTAGGGATTTCTTACTTAACTCGATAATCTTTTCTGTGATAACATTCAAAAACAGGCTAAAGTATAATTGTTAAGTTTTATAACGATTGAGGTAAGTTGATGTTAGAACTATATCAATTTGAATTGTCCCAGTTTTCCGAAAAAGTTAGGTTAATTCTCGATTTTA
>JAACSU010000017.1:0-3740 GCA_010119145.1 Candidatus Gracilibacteria bacterium | reverse complement strand
AACTGGCATACGCGCAAGTCTCAAAAACTTGTGAGAGCAATTTCATGAGGGTTCAACTCCCTCTCCCGGCACTAAAATGAGGAGAAAACCAAAAAAAGTAATCAAATAGAGTTTTAAATTAGCATATGCAGTAGGATTAATAACAACTGATGGGTGTTTGTCAAAGGATAAACGTCATATTACCTTAACTTCTACAGATAGACGGCTTTTTCGTACGTTTAAACATTGCCTTGGCAAAAATAACAAAATATCAGAAAATACTCCTAAAAAAAGGTTCAGAAAAAAAGCTTTCAAAGTTCAATTGGGAGATGTAGTGCTTTACGACTTTTTAATCAAGATAGGACTTTTCCCTAATAAATCTCTAACTATAAGTGAATTAAAAATTCCGCAAAAATATTTTATGGATTTTTTACGCGGACATTTAGACGGTGACGGAAACATTATTTTTTATAAGGATAGATATAATACCCATTTAAATCCAAAATACACATATAACAGACTTTTTGTATATTTTACATCTGCAAGTGAAAAACATATCAAATGGTTACAAAAAACTATCATTAAATTGAAAAAAATACACGGAAATATCGATTGTTTAAAATATAAAAATAAAAAAACAAATAATCCTATTTATCGTCTTAAATTTAGTACCAAAGAAGCAAAAATTGTTTTAAATTGGATTTACTATAAACCAAATCTTCCTTGTTTGTTAAGAAAATATCTCATCGCAAAACCATTTCTTTTGTATTCAATTCACAACAAGGAAATGAGTAATTTACGACACAATAATTAAAGATAATAACGATTTATTATATGCATCTAATAATTTGGTTGATATTATGGTTTGGAGCTATGGGCTTACCTAATTATTTGTTTAAGAAATATAATATTACGTATTATGAAAATTCTTGGCAACATACTCTTTTTTTCATAGTTCTCTCACTAATCCTTTTTGTTGTGTATCAAAATCAATTTTTCATATATTTTAATAGTCTTAATATAGGACATTTAATAGCTTTCATATCTTTATTTATACTATGGCTTTTTGTATCGAATCTTTACAAAAAAGATTATTACTCTAAAAAAGAAAGATTTTGTTATCAGTTGCCAAAGTTTTTTGAAATATTCTTCCAAGATATTTTTTTTTGGGTGGCTTACTTACCTTTCGGATTTCTTTAAACTTGTTTGGTTTAGTATTTTTCGTTGTTCATATCCCATCAATATTTCTACTCCCTAAAAAATTCGCTTTCCTCACTATAATTTGTTCATTTTTTGGAGGATTTATTTTTGCATATTTACAATCTCAAGGAATTTTAGGATTCTTAATCGCGCTATTTATACATTTATCATTTTGGGCTATATTACACTATACTCTTTCAAAAAAAGATTTTTTAAGAATAACTCCTTTAAAAAGGTAATCGTTTTTATATCTGCTCGACGTCATGAGGTTTGGATTCAATTAGTGAGCTTTGGGTAATTTGAATAAATTCAGCCTTCTTCCAAGTTTCTATGATATTTTTTGCTCCACAGTATGAAAAACCCGAACGAACGCCCCCTAAGAGTTGATTAATAAATTCAGAGACGTTCCCTTGATATGGAACAACTGCCTCGACTCCCTCGGCCGCATATTCTTTCAAGTCTTTTTTTACTTTAATATCATTTTTCTGGCGATCATGATTAGCCATTAGCGACGCCATACCACGAGTCAGTTTAAATTTTCGGTTATTTTTGAAAAAAGTTAGTGCCGGTGATTCGTCACATCCAGCAAACAATGTGCCAATCATCACAGTTGAGGCACCAACCGCTAACGCTTTTACCATATCCCCAGAATTTCTTATTCCCCCATCGGCAATAATTGGAACATCATATTTTTTCGCGACCTCTGCACATTCAGAAATGGCTGTTAATTGGGGAACGCCTGCGCCGGCTACAATTCTTGTAATACACAGGGCTCCCGGCCCAATACCAACTTTAATTGCTGAGGCTCCATTTTTTATTAACTCTTCGGTTGCTTCAGGTGTAGCTACATTTCCAGCAATAATGTCGACCTTAGGAAATTTTTTATTTAGATCTTTTAAGACCTTAATTAAAAAAATCGAGTGCCCGTGTGCAATATCAATGATAATCACATCGGCTCCAGCTTTAACTAATGCTTCCGTTCTCTCAATATAATCATCTTTTATACCTACGGCGGCTCCGACTAATAGTTTTTCTTTTTTGACATTTTGTACCATTTCAGCTTCTCTTTCAATCGTTGCAAATCGATGAATTATCCCAATTCCTCCCTCGCGGGCCAGTGCAATCGCCATTTCAGTTTCGGTAACCGTATCCATATTGGCTGAAATGACAGGAATTTTTAATTTAATTTTTTTTGTTAGATTTGTGGAAAGATCAACATCCCCTCGGGAAACGATATCGGTCTTCTGAGGAACGAGTAATACGTCGTCAAAGGTTAAGCCTATTTGCTTACGGATATTCATAAAATTACTAATTAACTAATTATTCTAATTGATCTAAAAAATACCCAATAACCAATTATCCTCAATTTGAGATTTGGTCATTATTTAGGTTAATTAGGTCAATTAAAAATTAGAAATTTATAATACAATACTCGCTTCTCTCTCTGGACTCACAGAAACAATTTTAACATTAACTTCTAAATATTTTTCAACAAATTTAATGTACTTCTGACAGTTTACTGGTAATTTTTTAAAAGATTTTATTCCAGAAATATCTTCGGCCCAACCCGGAAAACTTTTGTAAATCGGAGTTAATTTGGAGAGTTCTAAATACCCACACTGACTGAATTCAATTTTTTTACCATTTAATTCGTAGCCAACACAGGCTTTTATCTGTGAAAGTCCTGATAAGATATCTATTTTTGTAATCGCAATTCTGTTAATTGAAGAAAGTTGACAGGCAAATTTTACTGCGGGCAAATCTACCCAGCCAACCCGGCGCGGTCGCCCGGTCGTTGTCCCATATTCATAACCCCGCTCTCTTATATCATCGGCTACTTTATCAAATAATTCTGTGGGCAATGGTCCTCCACCAACTCTCGAAGTGTAAGCCTTAACAACTCCCCAAACCTCGTCAATCTTTTTGGAGGGAACTCCTGATCCAATATTGACGCCACCTTCAATAACGTTTGAAGCCGTCACGTAGGGATATAGACCAAAACTGTTATCTAACATAACCCCATGGGCACCTTCAAGAAGAATTTGTTTTTTTTGTTTTATTGCTTTATGTAAAACTGCAAATGTATCTCCTACCATTGGTCGAATTCTTTCTGCTAATTTTCTAAAAGTCGATAAATAAGTTTCCACCTTTGTTGGGGTTACACCGAAAGCAACCAATATCTTATTTTTTATTTCTGTCTGAAATTTAAACTTTTCGACAAATAAAGGCCAATTCATTAATTCATAAATTCTGATTCCGTTGTAACTAACTTTATCAGCGTAAGTTGGACCGATTCCTCTCTTGGTTGTCCCCAATTTATTTTTTCCGCGGGCATTCTCATAGGCCACATCTAGTTCTTTGTGATATGGCATTATTAAATGACATCGGGGAGAAATCATCAATTTCTTTTTTAAATTTATCCCCATTTTTTCAAAAATATCCATCTCTTCCATGAGTACTTCCGGATCAATCACAGTCCCATCGGCAATAACAACCGTAGGTTTTTTTTGCAGGATCCCTGAAGGAATTAGATGAAATGGAAATTTTTTTTCGTTGATGAC
>JAACSU010000016.1 GCA_010119145.1 Candidatus Gracilibacteria bacterium | reverse complement strand
GTTTATTTATCATAGCATTTTTCAGCGGTCGTATTTTGGCTAACGTGATTTTATAAGATTTGTGCGACGTAAAAATCGGAGATTTTTCCGCCGAAGCAATATTTTTATTGAATGTTTGTCGGTTTCTGCTAGTTCAAATTTAAGCATAAATTTTATGAGGTGTTGGCAACTGGCTTTTTTTCGTTTGTTATTTTCTTAAAGATTATTCCGCTGATAAAAGTCGAAATTATTGTTAAAAATAAAATCATTCTATAATTCACGTTATTTTGATGATATTTTAAAATTCCATCACTCATTATTGGATTAGTCATAGTTATATCTATAAACTGACTTTCGAGATAACAAAAAAGACAGTAAAAAATCGGAATTAAAATCAGATAGATTAAATTCAGTCCGATTATTTTTTTCAGAGAACTAACTTTTCGAGATGTGAAATAAAATCCGATTGGAATTAAAGTCAGAATGAAAGCAATGTCCGTTTCAAATATCCTAAATTCTTTTCCGCCATAAAATTCGAGTTTATAATCCGCCAAGTATTTTAACGTTCTGCGAGTCAAAATCCGATAGTCCAATTCAAACCAAACTCCGATAATAAAAGTCAGAACTACGGTGAGAATTAATAAGATTAGTTTTCGATTTTCTTTTAGCATTTATTTTTTTCAGCTTGTTGCCAACGAGTTTTTATAAGATTTGTGCGACGTAAAAATCGGAGATTTTTTCGCCGTAGCCCTATTTTTGTTGAATGTTTGTCGGTTTCTGTTAGTTCAAATGTAAGCATAAATTTTATGAGGTGTTGTGCATAGTGCTTTATTCACTATTGGTTCTTTCCAAAATCAATGATGAAAAAGATTTCACTCCAACTCTTATACATTCTTCATCAACTCCAAAATTCGGTGCGTGATTCATAGCATTAATTCCTTTTTCAAGATTTGAACCACCCAACAAAAAATACACTCCAGATGTTTTTTGTTGAAAGTAAAAGAAGTCATCGTTGAAATATGGAATTTGTCCATAATTCATCACAACAGATTTACTGCCATAAATATCTGTCAGAGTATTAATTGCATTTTCAGTTAATAGCTTATCATTTAATACTGTTGGGTTTTCTTGAATAAATGATGTCGAGATGAATTTATCTTTGTATTCTGATTTACTAATTATTTCCTCAATTTTCGGTAAAATATTCGGCAAATTTGACTTATTGGTTTCGTAGAGATAAGCTTTTATGTCAAGTTGATTGTTGTCTTCTTCGATTACGAAATTTTCCTCCATAAAAAGATAATCTTTGAAAATAGTATTTGGATTACTTAATCCAATTATAGAATCAAATGCCTTTGGAATTTCCCAAGGATTTGCTCCATCTTTTTTTCGTAGAATTTCACTTCTTATATGATTGTATAAAATTCCGGCATCTTCTTTTGAAAACTTATCATTGAATTTAATCTGTATTCGTTTTTGGTAAGCATATAGTTCGTTTGGTTTAACCATTATCTGACCTACTGGCAACGCAGTTACGTGTAATGCATATATTTCGTCAATATTCATTTCTGAAAATAGACTGCTGTTAACCATATTTTTCGCACCAACAAAAGTCTCCTCTTCTGGTTGAAATATGAAATATAATGTGCCTTTAATTGATTCTTTGTTTTTAGATAATACTTGTGCTATTCCAAGTCCAATTGCCATATGAACATCGTGACCGCAACCGTGTTGTATTCCTTTATTTTTTGATTTATATGATACTTCGTCAGGAAAATCATTTGGTAGAGCATCCATATCAGCTCGCCAAGCAATATTTTTTCCTTCTTTTCCACCTTTTAGGATTCCAACGACACCATAACCTGCGACACCTGTTTTAACTTCTAATCCTAAATTCGATAAATATTCCGAAATAATTTTAGAAGTTCTTTTTTCATTTCCAGCCAGTTCGGGATGTTGGTGGAAATTTCTTCTAATTTCAACTAAACTATCGAAAATTTCGTTTGTCTGTTTTTCTATATTTTGGTGGACGGTCTTTTTATCTGATGATTTACAAGAGATTAGAATACTAAATAATAAAACTAATAATATAAGGTATTTTTTTAATTTCATATTTCGATGTTTGTTCGGTTGCCCTGCATTATGCACAACGAGTTTTTATAAGATTTGTGCGACGTAAAAATCGGAGATTTTTCCGCCGAAACAAATTTTAGTTGAATGTTTGTCAGTTTGTACTAAATCAAATTTAAGCATAAATTTTATGAGGTGTTGGCACACGTTTTTTCAATCTTTAAATTTCTCTACTTTTCTAATTCCTTAAATGATTTACCTATAATCTCACCCATTTTAGAGAAAGAATAGTCATATGCATCAAATACTAAATTGGTATAATACTTGCCAATTGGAGAACTCCATAAGTCAATATATTCTGACAAATCACGGTCACTAACATCTTTATAAGTGTAAATTGACAATGCAATTAGTTGATTAGTCATTTGCTCTGAAAAATTTTCGGGTAGAACTGATTGTAATTTAGTTTTCAGCTCTTTTTCTGAAATTTGTTTTTCCTTAGGTTGTCCTAAATTAGCACCATTTGCCATTGAGAAAATAATATTCTTCAACATTGTAACTGTCATTTTAGAAGTCTCAAGTTCATTATTCAAATTGGTTAACTGTTGAATTCTTTCTTGAGAAGGTGGATTACTCTTCATATTTTGGAAAAAAGTCATTTTTTCTTGTTGATTAGCAGGATTATTCGCCCTAAGTTCAATCTTAATCATTTCCTTAAATATTGGATTTTGATACATAATGATTGTTTTTTGTAGACTGTCTTCATTTGAATTATTAACTAAATATTCCTTAAAATATTTTTCAGCATTTTCAGCATTAAATCCAGACTTCATTATTTTTGAAAATTTCTGAAAATCTTCTTTGTTCTCAAATGATGTAGTTTTCTCATTGATTTTAGCATCAAATATTGCGTCAAATTGTTTAATTTCAGCTGTTGCTCCTGTTTTCTCTAATAGTAAGGCAACTGTTTCTTGTTTAGTTTGTGCATAAGTATTAAAACTTATAATTCCAATTACTAAACTTGTCAAAAGGGTTTTTATCATTTTTATTATTTTAATTTAAAATGTGATTTTTAATGTGCCAACGTGATTTTATAAGATTTGTGCGACGTAAAAATCGGAGATTTTTCCGCCGTAGCCCTATTTTTATTGAATGTTTGTCGGTTTGTACTAGTTCAAATGTAAGCATAAATTATATACGGTGTTGCCACCAGTTATTTTAGAGATAATATTGACTTAAAAAACTCGGATTTCCTTTTTCTTTAGGATAATAATAAATTCCGATTAATAATTTACTGTTTTCGGGAACTTTGTCATTTATTCCGTTGTTAAAACTCGACCATTCAGTTTTCTCAATAATTTCTATCAGTTTTTGGTCTGTCGGATTTCCAAAACCGCTTATTTCTGTCACAATTTTAATTGTCAAATCAGACTCGAAAACTATTTCATAAATTCCATAAGTTTTATTGATTTCAACTCCTTTGAATTGCTCCAAATTTTTATGAAGTTTTCCTTTTTCTCGATAACTTATTTTATCTGTAAAATTTATATTTTTGGACTTAAATGTTTTTAATATTTCTAATTCTCGTTCTTGTCGTTTCTGATTAGTTTTGTTCAAATAAAGTAAACCTGAACACATTCCAATTTCAAAATTTCCATCATTATTTTTTCGGGCATATGCAATTAAGGTTGTATTCTCAGGAATGAAAATATCACAAGATGTTCCAATTCTATTATCACTCCGACCATAAACATAGATTGATTTTAAAATCTCTCCTTTGAATAGTTCATTAATCTTAATGTCTGCTCTGTATACTTGTTTTCCTTTTTGATTAGGATAAATTTTCAAAATTGTCACATTTGCAACAAAATCTGATTGAATATATTTTTCTGTTATAGAAGGTTCACCACAATCACACGCAAAAATTCCAATCGAAAAAAGGAATATCAATATGTATAGAATCTTTTTCATAATTGGTGGCAACGAGTTTTTATAAGATTTGTGCGACGTAAAAATTGGAGATTTTTCCGCCGTAGCAATATTTTTATTGAGTGTTTGCAATTTTCTACTAGTTCAAATTTAAGCATAAATTATATACGGTGTTGGCGTGTCGTTATTTTATTTTTCTATTTTCTAAAATTCACAAATCATAGGTAAATGATCACTAATTTGTAGCCATTTATTAATTTCTCCAATTTCAACTTTTTTCAGTCGGTTTGAAAATTCTCTGCCACCAAAAATATAGTCAATATGATATGATTTTTCTTTATTTCTGTGAAGGAAAAAAGTCGGTTGGGTTTCTTTTCCTTGTTCTTCACTTCTGTATTTATGATAAAAACTTTCTATTCCAATTTCTTTTAGCTCGTTCACAACGTCTGAATGATTCCACCATCTGTCCCATTTGTCCCAAATTGCATTGCTATTTAGGTCTCCAATAATTATTGAATTGTTCAAGTGTGTTTTATTTACTTGAATATATTTCCATAATTGTCCGATGTAACCAAAAGTTGGTGAATTATTGCTATGATTCCATACAGCTAATAAGTCAAATGTTCCATTTACTGAACAAGGTAAAAAATGTTTTACATTATGGTCTTTAAATGAATTCGACCAATTTAGTTTTCTTAATTCTAGATTTTTAGAAGCAAAAATTCCAATTCCTTTATTTTTTGTATCTCCAATCCATAAATAATTTTCCGCCCAATCATTGTATTCCTTATGTTTGGTTTCTGCAGGATTTTCACACTCTTGAATTATATATAAGTCAGCGTTAAATTCAGAAAGATTCCCGAATTTTTTTCTTAATGCTCCATTACAATTCCAAGTTAATATTTTCAATTTAGTTCAATTTTTTAATGCACGCCAACGAGTTTTTATAAGATTTGTGCGACGTAAAAATCGAAGATTTTTCCGCCGTAGCCCTATTTTTATTGAATGTTTGTCGGTTTGTACTAGTTCAAATGTAAGCATAAATTTTATGGGGTGTTGTGTGCAGGTTTTTTATTCAATCGTTTTAACTAATAATCTTTTTTCTCTAATCAATGAGTAAATTGAATATCCAATAATCAATCCAATCATTGAAGCTAAAATATCAAATAAATCAGTTGTTTTTGAATTTGAAAAAATCGGAAAATATTCCTCAATTATAAATAGTATTAAAATTCCAATCAGAATGAGTTTAAACTTTCTGTCGAACTGTGTTAATTTTTCGGTTTCAATTTTATCATAATCAAATAATAATGAAATTGAAATAATCAATGCTGCAATAAAATTTGGAGCAATTCCAAGAATAAATTTAATCGAGTCATTTTCTATATTCAGCTTTCTAAAATAGAATTTTGTCAGAGCGAATAAAATCAATCCAATAATGAATATTATAATCAATAGATATTTAGTTTTAAAATCCTTTTTCATAGTTTTTTTCCGAACTTGTGGGCAACGTGATTTTATAAGATTTGTGCGACTTCAACATCGGAGATTTTTCGGCCGAAGCAATACTATTATTGAACGTTTGTCGGTTTCTGCTAGTCCAAATGTAAGCATAAATTTTATGGGGTGTTGACAAACGTTTATTTTTAATTATAATATTGACTCAGTCTTATTACTTTTGTTTTCATCTCCAAATTTATTTCTATTCCATTGTAATATAAATTATCAGCTAAATTATCATCTTCTATCTCAAACCAAACTATGTTTTTTTTGTTTTCTACTCGGTTTACGCTATTTTCCTGAATCATTTTTTTGTAATATTTGAAATCAAAATCCGTTGCTAAAGTTAATGCTTTATTTAGCCAATATTCAGAGTCATTAATTGTGTGTGGGTCTTCACTAAGTCTTAATTCGACTGATATTCCAAAATGTACACAACCTCCTTTTGAAACAAAAATAGTGTCTTGCTTAGAATAGATTTCTGCTTGATTAGAATCTGCATTCCAATGAAAATCTGTCTTTCCTAATTTAGTCAACCATTCAGTTGTTAATCCCTTGTAATCATTATTAAAAACACAATCTTTTTCTGTTTGTGAAAAAGCAGTAACGTAGAGTAGAAGTCCAATTATTGTTATTAATATTCTCATTTTTTTAATGTTTGCCAACGGTCAAGTATAAGCGTAGTGCGTGATTAGAAGCACTTTCTTTTCGGCTTGCAACAAATTTACTTAAAAGCACAAAGCTTGAATTTATCACTTTCCCCAGCCATAAGTTATATACGCTGTTGTAAGGCGTTTTTCATACTTTTCTCAGATTAATACAGTTTCCAAACATATTTGTACGGTCTATTCCTCTCGACATTTTTATGATGTTGTTGTTTTGTTCTTCAGTTAATTTGTCAGCATCTGTCAAATGAAGTGTAACCTGTCTAGCAATTTCTTTGAGATCTTTGAAACCTTTCCCATATTTAGTTTCTAAATATCCATTTTTTAAATAAATACTATCGTAAGCTATCGAATAGTATAATTTTAATTCCTTTAATATTTTTTTCTTTGATTCTGATGGAATAATAAGTTTTTCAAAGAAAAAAGATGTGCCCAATTGTTCTTGATATTCCTGAAGATCATATGTTTCAGTTGAATTATCTTTAGGAGAATGTCCCCACATCATAAAACAACCTGATTGATTTCGCATTCGTGGATTTAGCACATAAGTACTCACAAATGCTAATTCCTGATTTTCAGTAAGACTTTCGTCATAATTTGAGTATAGTTGATAATCACTTTGTTTACATATGTATAATGCACCGTCTTTTGTCAATTCTTTATTACCGTGACAAGCAAAAAATAGGGCAGAAAGTATTTCTGTTGACCAATCTACTAATCTAGTGGGAATACCATAATGTTGACAAAGCATAAGCCATTCCAAATCATATTCAGTTTGTGTTAATGGAGGAGATGCTTTATGAGGTTTTGCAGATAAAATTTGTTTCTCATAAAAAGTTGTCTGATACCTTTTAAAGTCAGAATATCTGTAGATTGAAGGTTTTATTGGCCATGATTTATCTGCTTGTCCTCTAAATCTAAAACTGGTTTGATTCAGTGATAATTGATACAAATATGTTAATGCTTGTGATGTTGAATTTATATTCATCTCTACTGCTAATCTTTTGTAGTTTGTTTTTCTGATAATTATAGGCAAAGTGTTTGGCTATGGTTTCGTTGCGTGAAAATCCGCGAGGATTTTACGCCGTAAACCGAAGATAGCAAATTTGCAAGGACTTTCTGCAAGGAAAGTCAGAAGCAATTAACTATAGCCGGTGTTGTTTGGTGTTATTTTTTTGTTGAGATTAATTCTCCGACTCCGACACGTAAAATAATTATTATTAATTCACACTTTTTCTGATAACTTTCCAAATCCGCTAGCGAGAATGAAAAGTTTTCTTTCCCATGTTTTTGAAAATCACATTTTTCTTTCCAATCAACATAATTTTTTGTTAGAAAGTTATAATCGTTTTCATCAATATCATCTTCGTCAAAAATCCAAGGATATGAAATATTTCTATGCGCAATTTGATTTCTAATTTCTTTGATGTCGTTTAAATCCTTTATTATGGATTTATATTTTTTAAAAATGCCAAAATCAAAGTCAATACTCTTTTTTAAAATACTGATTTTTTTATCAAAAGTCAAATCCGAAATTATGTCCTCAACCAATTTAAAATGAGAAAATTCATCATTTCTTTTTGAGTATAAATAACCAATTGATTCAGTCAATTCATTCTCAACTTCAAGTGCGCTATTCAAAATTCCTCCACGAATTTCACTTGCATTCTTTTCAATTAGATTCTTTTTACTCACTTATTTTACTTTTTTCTTAATGACACACAACGAGTTTTTATAAGATTTGTGCGACTTCAACATCGGAGATTTTTCGGCCGAAGCAAAATTATTATTGAATGTTTATTGGTTGTTCTAGTTCAAATGTAAGCATAAATTTTATAAGGTGTTGGCAGTTGGCTTTTTAAGTCGGAATTTTCTATTTTAGTTAATT
>JAACSU010000015.1 GCA_010119145.1 Candidatus Gracilibacteria bacterium | reverse complement strand
TTGGTATTTTTGGAGGAATGTCATTTTTTTTCGGTTTTTTAATTTTAGGATATCTCGCCATTGAAAGAATTTTTTATAGAATGATGCTCTATCGAAGACCAGTTCTTTTTTTAGGAATGCTGTTAGTCATCGTCGGTATACAGGTCGTGATGACGGGGATAATTGGGGAACTAATAGTTTTTTTAAATAAAAAAACAAAATGAACCCAATTCTTGCTCTTATTATTGCTAACGTCATTTGGGGTATGGCCTCGCCGATTTTTAAGTTCGCATTGACCAATATTCCGCCGTTTACTTTAGCTTTCATCCGTTTCTTTTTTGCCGGATTGATTTTTTTGCCGATAGCCTTGAATAAATGGCAAAAATTAACAGCGAGACAATGGTTGGAAATTATTTTAGTCGGATTTTTTGGTATTACCATCAACATTTCATTTTTCTTTATGGGATTAGGAAAAACCGAGAGTATCAATGTACCAGTGATTGCCTCTTCCGGTCCAGTATTCGTTTATTTATTATCGATAATATTTTTGAGGGAAAAACCAAAATTAAAAGTATTGGCGGGAATGCTCTTTGCGTTGTCAGGAGTATTTCTTATTATATTATCACCTCTTATTTTAGATGGAAAAAAATTTGTTTTTCGGGCAATTGAAGGAAATCTGTTTATATTAATTGCAACTTTTGGAAGTGTTTTACAAGCAGTTTTTGGTCATGGTGTCTTAAAGAAAGTAAACGCCCTTCAGGTTTCAGCAATTACTTTTTTATTTGGAAGCCTGACTTTTATACCATTTATTCCAAAGGAACTTGCCATCTGGGATATTTCGTTTCTTAATTTTGCCGGATTGACTGGGATAATATATGGTGTTTTTTTTTCGACTGCCTTAGCTTATTTTCTTTTTTACTATGGAGTTTCAAAACTTAATGCTCAGGAAGTGGGAATTTTCACTTATATTGATCCTTTGGCTGCAATTGTTGTGGCAGGTCCACTACTCAATGAGTATCCAAATTTATTCTATTTGATCGGTGGAGTCTTAATTTTTGGAGGAATTTATTTTGCCGAAGGACGTGTGCATTGGCACCCGTTTCACCGATTAAAAAATACTACTAATACTACAAATAAATAAATACTACCAATAAATGAAAAACAAAATAATCAATGATTAAATAATTTAATTATTTGTTTATTGAATTATTTATTTGATTATTAGTAGTATTGGTCGGATTGGTAGTATTTGTAGTATTAATTTTAAGTATTTTGTTAAAATATATTATGTCTAAGATTTTAATCACTGGTGCTGGTGGCTACATCGGTTCGGTTGCCACTGATTTATTTTTGTCGAAAGGTTACGAAGTTGTAGGGATTGACAACTTTCAAACAGGATACAAGGAGCCGTTGGAATTATTAAAAAATAAATATCCGGATAAATTCCATTACTATGAAACTGATTTAAAAAATGACCTTTCTCCTATCTTTGAAAGAGAAAAAAATATTGAAGCCGTTGTTCATTACGCCGCTTCTTGTTTGGTTGACGAGTCGATGAATGACCCGGGGAAATATTTTTTGAATAATGTAGCCGTGACCTCCAATCTACTTTCCACAATGGATAAATATAATATCAAGAATATTATTTTTTCTTCAACTTGCGCAATTTATGGTGAGGCAAAATATTTTCCAATTGACGAAAAACATCCTCTTAAACCAACGACTCCCTACGGCGCTTCAAAGAAAATGGCTGAAGAAGTCATTTCTTGGCACGGAAAATTAAAAGGTTTCAATTATATGATCCTTAGATATTTTAATGTTTGCGGTGCATCAGAGGATGGGTCGATCGGCGATTCCAAAAAACCTTCCTCTCTTTTGGTACAAAATGCAGTTCGGGGCGCTTTGGGTATCGAAAAATTTTTCCTAACCTGTCCGGAAGTTGATACTCCTGATAAAACCCCAATACGAGACTATATTGACGTAGTTGATTTAAATGAGGCTCATTTAAAAGCTTTAGAATATTTATTATCAACAAAAAAAAGTGAAATAATAAATTTGGGGACTGGGACAGGTAGCTCAGTTTTGGAAGTAATTAATCAAGTTAAGAAATTAACCGGTGTTGAGATTCCAATTTCAAAAGCTAATATCAGACAAGGAGATGATGCTAAGAAAGTGGCAGACATAAAAAAAGCGGAAAAAATTTTAGGTTGGAAACCGAACAAAACGATTGAAGATTCAGTCAGATCTCTCATTGTTTGGTATAAAAGCCATCCGAACGGTTGGGAGAAATAATTGGTATAATATATATTCAAAGCGGGATTAGTTCATCGGTAGAATATCTGCTTTCCAAGCAGAGGGGACGGGTTCGACTCCCGTATCCCGCTCTTTAGGTTGTTGTAACAGTCTAAATTAATGTTTAATAAAAAAATTCTTCTCATTTTTCTCTTCGCTTTCTTAATTCGTTTAATTGCTCTTAATCAATCCCTCTGGCTTGACGAAGCGATCACCGCCAGTGTGGTGAAGAACTTTAGTTTTTTACAGATTATCACTAAATTTTCTCCGACCGACTTTCATCCCCCGCTATATTATCTATTTATGAAATTATGGACGAATATGTTTGGTTACTCAGAAATAGCTTTAAGAATGCCTTCGGTTTTATTTAGTTTGGGAACGGGATGGGTAGTTTATTTGATTGGCGGGGTTTGGTCCGCAGTATTCTTCCTATTTAATCCACTGATAGTTTATTACTCTCAAGAAGCCCGTATGTATATGATAGTAACTTTTTTTCTCACCGTGGCGTTATATTATTTTCTTAAAAACAGGAACCAAATTATATTTGGACTGTTTATTTCTTTAGCCCTTCTAACATTCTATGGATCAATATTCCTGATAGTTAGTTTTCTATTGTTTTCCTTATACAAAAAGAATTATAAATTTTTTCTACTTAATACTTTCTACTTAATACTGACTACTTTAATCATCAGCCCTCTCCTTTATCAGCAACTAATTAATTCTAAAGTTGCCCTTAGTCAAGTCACCAATTGGTCAATAGTACTTGGTAAAGCCAATCTAAAAAATCTACTTTTAATTCCAATAAAATTTTCAATTGGCAGAATTAGTTTTTATCCTAAGTGGTTGTATTGGGGAATAGCAGGAACCTGGACAGCGTTTATTTTGTTTATTATAAGGAAGACAGTCCTTCTTATAAGGACTGTCCTTATTAAGACTGTCTTTTATTTACTTATTTTTCCACTAATCTTGGGATTCTTAGTTTCATTTTTTACCCCAATGTTGCAACATTTTCGATTCATCTATTTAATTCCTATCTTAGCAATCATTTTAGCCTCTGGAAAAAAAACTTCGA
>JAACSU010000014.1 GCA_010119145.1 Candidatus Gracilibacteria bacterium | reverse complement strand
AGTTTGATGTGAGCGTTCAAAATTGTAAAACATTAGCCACTCGGTTAACCGTTGATTAGCTTCAATTAAACTGTCTCGTGCCAGATGTAGTTATATATTCGTTCATCTTCATGTGTATTAATTTTAAGAATTGAAGTATCAAATAAATTAAACTCAAGTCGCATATGAAAATATTTATTTGAATTTGTATCGGGTTCGGGTGGTTTTATTCTCGATATAAGCAAAGTGCTTTTTAATTTTAAAATAATCTTAAGTTCTTGAGCCAACTCACTTAAGATAACTATCTTATTATTTTTCATATCTTTATTTTGCAAATATACCACCCGAAATATCAAAGAATTTTTCAAAGAAATTTACAAGTTTATTAAGTACACTTTCACGTTTTTTAGTACGTTCACCGGTTGGAGAAAAACGAGATACAGGAGGTAAGATCTTAGCAACAGCAGTACCAGTTGTTGCTACACTTCCATCACGGAACGAATTTTTCACAAATTTATAAGTCTCGTCATGATCAAGATTTTCATTGGTAATAATTTGCTCAAGTTCCTCAATCCTTTTTTTGTCTACAAAATTCTGCCACTCACCATCGACCGATGAATGGACATCAAGCGAAGTGATAAATTGATTTATGAGATCTTTTTTGTTGCGTAATTTGACGCTTGAGTCTATTGCTTTGTTGATATCAATCAGAATCTCACGATTCTTATTATGATCTTCGTGATATTTCTTGATGAGCCCCAATACATAATCAATATTTATTTCTACCTGCTTAATTAACTCCATTTCGAAAACCAAGTCATCATTAATATTTTCTTGATCAACTTCTGTATTCTTTCGAAATTCATTGTAGAGATCGATATATGCACTGTGATAATCTTGAATATCGCGTTCACTTAAAATTTCGTTGCCAGTAAACTCATCAAAGGTTGTCAAAATATTCCGTACTCGTAAAATTCCCCCATATAGCTTAATAAAATCTTTTTGATTTTGTTCGCCAACGATTCTTTCTCCAACTGGAAATCTTTCCAAGAGTTCTTTTACTAAACTTGTGTATCCCCGCACCTGCTTTTCGCCATCTTTGTATCCGTTGTAGTAATCATCATATGCCTTCAAAAGGACTATCCCGCTTGCTTCTTTGTCTCCGAAAAGAGCTATAGATTCGTTAGTGGCTTTCTCAAGATTGCGGAAACAAACGATATTTCCGAAAGTCTTTACACTATTCAAAATGCGATTTGTGCGTGAAAATGCTTGCAATAACCCGTGTAATCTTAAGTTTTTATCTACCCACAAAGTATTAAGTGTTGTTGCATCAAAACCAGTTAAAAACATATTAACTACAATAAGGATATCAACCTCACGGTTTTTTACTCTCAGACTGATATCTTTATAATAATTTTGGAATTTATCTGATGAAGTATCATAGGACGTTCCAAACATTGTATTATAGTCAGTAATGGAATTATCAAGAAAATCTCGCGAACTTACATCAAGTCCACTCGTATCCTCAGAGTTTTCATCTATCATTCCATCGGCGTCCTCATCGTTTACCCCAAAGCTATAAATGATTGCGACCTTAAGTTTTTTATCACTCGGTACGTCATCTAGTTGTTTTTTAAACTCAGCATAATATTTTTTTGCAACATCAATAGATGAAACAGCAAATATTGAGTTAAACCCTGCCATCCTGCGGTCTTTTAGTTTATAAAAACTATTACGTTTTGTTTTTTGGTCAAAATGTTCGCGAATATAACCAACAATATTTGCTAATCGTTCAGTTGACGCCAGCACTGCCTCACGATCAATATCACTCACTTTCTTATCTTCAATATTTTCAGCTTCACGAACAGTAGAAACATAATTGACTTTAAAGGGCAAAACGTTTTTATCAGCGATTGCATCCACGATAGTATAGGCGTGTAATTTTTCACCAAATGCTTGTTCGGTGGTTTTTAAATCTGGCCGACCACCAGAAGACGCGTTCATCGCAAAGATCGGAGTGCCGGTAAAACCAAATAAATTGTAATTCTTAAACGTTTTTGTAATCGCAGCGTGCATATCACCAAATTGTGAGCGGTGGCATTCGTCAAATATAAGAACGACGTGATCATTAAAAATTGTATGCGTTGTATTGCGTCCAATAAAACGATCGAGCTTTTGAATAGTGGTAATAATAATACGTACTGTCGAATGTTCCAACTGACGTTTCAAAATTGCAGTACTAGTATTGCTGTTTGCCGCGCCTTTCTGAAATTTGTCATATTCTCGCATTGTCTGGTAGTCTAAATCCTTGCGATCAACAACAAATATAACTTTGTCTACGTACGATAATTTACTTGCCAATTGTGCTGTCTTGAAGCTTGTCAAAGTTTTCCCAGATCCGGTTGTATGCCAGATATATCCACCGGCCTCAACGGTGCCAAGCTTTTTATAATTAGTACTGACTTCTATTCGATTCAATATTCGCTCAGTTGCCACTATCTGATATGGTCGCATCACCAAAAGCTGTTGTTCAGTGGTAAATACACAATAGCGGGTCAATATATTTAAAAGTGTATGTTTAGAAAAAAATGTTTTGGCAAAATCCATTAAATCGGTGATCGGTCGGTTGATAGCATCTGCCCACCAACTGGTAAATTCATAACTACTGCTCGTACGCTTTCCTTTTTTTGCTGCCCCTTCACTTGATTCTTTGATGTGCGAAGCGCGTGTAGTATTGCTGTAATATTTTGTATGTGTTCCGTTTGAAATGATAAATAACTGAACATATTCAAAAAGTCCCGATGAAGCAAAGAAGCTTTCGCGCTGATAACGATTGATTTGATTAAATGCTTCCTGGATCGCTACTCCACGGCGTTTAAGTTCGATATGTACCATGGGCAGTCCGTTTACAAGGATTGTTACATCATAACGATTAGAACGTTGACCTTCATCTGTTGAATATTGGTTTATAACTTGCAGACTGTTATCGTGAATATTGTCTTTTTTGATAAGATAAATATTTTTTACAGTTCCGTCCTTTCGCATCAGGTTTTTGATATGATTTTCTTGGATTGTTGCGGTCTTTTCTTTGATACTTTGATTTGGATTGGCTAGCTCACTTGAAAAGAAATGTTTCCACTCAGTGTCTGTAAATGTGAAATTATTTATTTTCTCAAGCTGTAGTCGCAGATTCGAAACTAAATCAGTTTCGGAAGAGATATTTATATATTCATATGCTTGAGTTTTAAGTTGTTCAATAAAAGCTTGCTCCAACTCTGCCTCGCTCTGGTAATTTGCATCGCGAAGAAAATTGTAGTTGGCAACATACTGAGCGACTACTGTGCTCTCGTTGTTTTGGGAAATAGTTTTGTAAAAAACAGGGTTACTTGTCATATGCATTAAAATTTAACAATTTATTTCGATAGTATTCATATTGTTTTCTCCTCGCTTCAAGTTCTGCCGGCAAACCGATTGAGATATTATTTACCAATAAGTCAAACTTATCCAAAATCGTCACAATCCGTTCTTGTTCAGCAAGAGTTGGTACTGGTATCATGATTTTTGACAATTTAGGAATACTTGAATGAACAACTTTATTTTTTGAAAGACCTTTACCTTTTTGATCTATCGAATAATTTGTTGCTAAAGAATATGCGAGATATTTTGGATTCTGATTGTGCTTCATAACAACTATATCTCCACCTGCTAGGCAATTTTCTTTGCCTACATATGCGGTACTTTTTGCAATATCAACAATAGACTCACCTGTAATTGCAAAAAGTATATCTCCGGTTGAAAAGTATTTTGGATTGTTTATATATTCAATATTTGTACACGAAATACATTTTTCAAACCATGTATTGTATTTGGTATAAATTTCCCCATAACGAACGCATGGAACACCAACCTCTGTAACTTGATCTTTTTTAATTCCGGTTCCTCGCAACATGCTAGTAGCAATACTACCCAAATTATTGAACGGAATTTTCTTTTTTTGAGCATCAAATATAATAAGCTTTTCACGATAATATTCGTATTGTTTCTTTCTTGCTTCTAGCTCTGCTTCTAGCTCTGCTTCTAACTCTGTAAAGCTATTAAGAATTTTAACAATTTCTGCTTGAATTGTAAGAGATGGGAGAGGGATTTTGATTTTTGCGAAGCGCTTTTTTGAAACATTGAATCTGGTTACGCCACTTGCAGTTTTTGAAATCTGTTTTCTTGTTTGATCATCTCTAAATAAATATTTCAAAAATTCAGGCAAAAATAAATTTTTGTCATATAAATGAAAACCAAAACAGAAGCTATTTAGGTATAATGGCTCGTTAATTTTCTTAGTCAAAACAGATGACATCCCACATTCATCCGGTGTTTCTGAGGAACCAGTAAATAACACATCGCCATATTCAATTTTATGCTGGTTTTCGACATCATTTACTTTTACAAAGTCATTAATTTCTGTGTTGACTGCAATGTTTGAATATATATTCATATAGGTAACAAATTTTGCGTTACCATTACTAAAATCATCTTTACTTTTGCCGGACAAGCCACCATAAAAATTACCAAGTTCCCTAAGCTCCTTAAACTCCACACTTTTCGGGCAAAGTTTGGCGATTAGTTTTTCAATTTTATTTTGTTGATCAATCATGTTAGTGTTTTTATTAATAATTCAATAGAAGTCTTTAGTTCTTCATCTGTAAATTTTGTATTATGAGTATTTTCTGGATGATGAATTATGTTTCTGATTTTGGTGGGCAAAGTTCTTATTTGATTCTGTATGGTCCCATCTTTTTTTAATCGCATATATGTTTGATCTTGTGCAAAGCCCTTATCAATTAAATATTTTTCAAAGTCTTCTTCATAATAATACTTCTCATCTTCGAAAATAGCTTTTGCCTGAATGAAGCCATATAACTCATTGTGGAATTCAACAGTTATGACACCAAAAGCATAGTAATTAATTTCACCCCAAGTTGGGCTTGAAACTCCGAATAAATCAAATTCTCTACCAGGTTCGACTTTATTTAATCCTGCTTCTTTTGAAAAAACATTCATCGAATGAGTCTCTCTCTTATATTTTTTCAATAAATATGGCGAGTGAGTAATGATGAATATCTGGGATGTACTAGAAATTTTTTCAAGAGCATCCAATAGCTTATTCTGTGCTTGTGGGTGTAAAAACGTTTCTGGCTCATCAATAAAAAACAAAATTGGCTTTGAGGTGCCTTTACCTTTTGCTGAAGATATATCTGCATATACCTGAATTAGCGCAAGTGATAGTGCCCTTTGCATACCCGTTCCTTTTTCGGCACTTTTTGTTTCAATTCCGTTTTCAGATAAATCTATGTTTCCAGTTTTGAGAAAACTCTCAATCTCTGGTAGAGAAAAACTGAATCTAACTTCTGCATCACCATATTGCTCAGATAAAATAGTTCTTAATCTTTCTTCAACTGGTTTTAATGTAGTCGCTATACTTTTTTCACCATCACCAAATGTTTCATTATGTGATGCTTTAAACTTATTCCATGTATCAGAGTTTATAAAATCTTTAGTGATTACACTAATTATTTTTCCGCATATTTTAGTTTTTGAAAAATCAGAGACATCGCTAGAATCTGTGTCTGCCCAAACAAATTGTGCGTCAAAAAGTGCTGTAATAGTATTATCTACACCTGTAGGATTTTCAAATTGACTTGTCGTAGGGTTAAAAACACGAACATTTGCAATAGATAAGGTTTTCTTTTTCTTTTCTTGTATGATTTCATTCTCGTCACTAGAACGCATCACTCGAATGCTTTTTTCACCATTTGTATCAATTAAATATGACTGATATTTTTTTAACGCTTCAATTTGAACAAGTAACTCGAGATCGTCGCCCTTAAACTCAATTTCTACAGATACAAAATCAGATCCGTTAAGCTCGGTTTTTGTAACAACTTCATCTCGTGTTTTTTTAGCTCTAATGAAATCAATAGCTTCGAAAACTGTCGATTTTCCACAGTTGTTATCACCCACAAAAAAATTCACACCTTTGTCAAAATTTATTTCATAATCCCCTTTATATCCTTTAAAATTATGAAGTTTGATGTTTGATATAAACATAGTTTTTATTTGCTACTTCCAATATCTACAACAATTTTATCAATTGCGGTTCGAAGTTCAGTTTGCCTAGCTACAATTTGAGTAATTTTTTTGTTTAGTACTGTAATGTCTACTATCTCGCGAGTGTCTTCCCTTATGACGTAGCTTGATACTGTAATATTATAATCGTTCTCACCAATGTTTTTATTATCTACAAGTTTAGAAAAATATTTTGTGTCTTTACGAGTGATAAACGCTTCTAAGATCTTTAGACGATTTTTCTCACTCAATTTGTTTTTGTTTCCACCGCGTTCAAATTCGGCCGAAGCATCAATAAAAAGTGTTTTGTTATCGTTCTTGCTCTTTTTTAAAATGATAATACAAGTGGCGATAGTAGTACCAAAAAATAGATCAGGGGGTAGTTGAATAACAGCATCAATGTAATTATTATCAACGAGATATTTCCTAATTTTACCCTCCGCACCTCCTCGGTAAAGTACGCCAGGGAACTCAACAATTGCCGCCGTTCCACTGGTTGAAAGCCAAGAAAGCATGTGCATAGTAAAAGCGAGGTCTGCCTTACTTTTTGGCGCAAGCACTCCAGCCGGTGAAAAGCGCGGATCATTGATAAGTAACGAATTACTATCTCCTTCCCAATGTATAGAATACGGAGGATTAGAAACAATGGCATCAAACGGCTCATCATCCCAATGCTTCGGGTCTATAAGCGTATCGCCATGAGCAATATCAAAATTATTATAGTTGATATCGTGCAGAAACATGTTAATACGACACAAATTATAAGTTGTTAAATTTATTTCCTCTCCAAAAAACCCTTGTCTAACATTTTCTCGACCTAAGACTTTGGCAAATTTGAGTAGCAGAGAACCAGAGCCACAGGCTGGATCATAGACCTTATTAACTTCTTTTTTACCAACCGTTGTAATTTCAGCAAGGAGCTCACTGACTTCTTGTGGTGTATAAAATTCTCCTCCCGATTTACCAGCATTTGAGGCATACATCGTCATTAGGAATTCATATGTATCACCAAAAGCATCTATGGTGTTATCAGAATAATTACCAAGACCAAGGTCGCCGATAGATTCAAAAAGTTTTACAAGTTTTTGATTACGTTTTTCTACAGTGGCGCCAAGTTTATTGGAGTTTACGTCAAGATCATCAAATAAACCCTTAATATCATCTTCGCTATTTGCTCCTTTTGCAGAATTTTCAATATTACGAAAAATGGAAGTAAGTGTCTCATTGAGATTTGCATCATTACGTGCGTTCTTGCGAACATTGATAAAAAGTTCACTTGGCAAGATATAAAAACCTTTTTCTTTTACCGTATCGGGCCGGCCAAACTCAGCTTCTTTATCAGACAATGTTACGTAGTCAAAATCTTTTTTTCCCGCACGTCGTTCATCAGCATTAATATAGTTGGTTAAATTTTCACTAATAAAGCGATAAAAGAGTGTCCCCAATACGTACTGTTTGAAGTCCCAACCGTCCACACTTCCTCGCAAATCAGTCGCAATCTGCCAAATAGCGCGATGTAATTCTGATCTTTCCTGCTCTTTAGTCATTTTTGAATTTGAATTTTTTTTAACCATAATAAGTATTAAAAAATTATTTAATATCTTTATGCAAATATTTATAGGAATCCTTTGATAATTGAATTGCCTCGGATATTTGATGATTTTCTAGCAAATAAATATAGCTAATACCGGTTGTCCAATGACCTTTTTTAGAACAATCCTCAATTTTTATGTTTGATTTAATTAAGTCGTATGGAAAACGAAAATATATTTTTAATCCTTGCTTAAGAGGGACGATGTCAGTAAAATTTCTTCCGTGTCTAGATGAATATGCAATATATTTTTGAGTATATCTTATTTTAGTTTCCGGTATCTCTTTTACTAATTGTCTTTCAAAATCTTCCAATAATTCTTTAGTGTTAGACCAAGATTGAGAAATGAGATCTTCCAAATCATATACTTTTATTTCTTTTGATACGTCATTGACAATCTTATCCTTTGTTAGTGAGTTTATAGATTCGGTTGTTCGATATGGTTTTATAAAATTTAGAGAGATTAAATTATCGTTATAAAGTTTGATTTCGTACAGAAACATTGGGAGATCTTTAAAGTTGATGGCATTCTTTTGATAATTCGTAAACTCTGGAGAAATAAATATTATTCTAGACATTTCCCAATTAATATCTTTTTTTGTATAATTCTTTTTTAATCTTTGATTTAGTTCGAGAACAAACTCAGCTTTATTATGTAATATTGCAGATAGATATGCATAGCCCTGATCAATCACACTAAAACTTTTTTCCTTTTTATATTCGATAATCACAAACGATTTATCTTCTTCATTAAAACCTAAGGTATCAATATAAAAATCTTGTTCATTAACTTTGATATTTAATTCATTATTTAAAGAACCTGAAACAAATTTTAAACCTAAAATATTTTCCAAATTATTTTCAACGATTCCTTGCAAGTCTTTTTCCAAGTCAAACGAGGATTCCTTTAGTTCTTGAACAATCTTATCTTGCAGTTTAAAAAGCGGCATAAATATATTTTATCACTTTTCTTACCTTATAGATTATAATTTACCTAACATTTCGTAGCCTAAATCCCGACTTAGTCGGGACATGGCGAAAAACCTACAGAAGAAACGAGAGCTCCTCGTTCAGCTACCTTGACGAGTTACAGATCGAAAGGTCTGTGGGAGTCGCGAGACTTCAGTTGGCGGGGAGCTTTGTTTTTTTGGGTAAAAAACTTATGGCTAAAAATATGGCTCGTTATTATCAAGCCTGGGAACTTCGTCAACAAGGTAAAAAGTTTCGTGAGATTGGGAAGATAATGTATACCCATCTTACTCCAGTTTGCAACTTGTAAAGTTGCAATAGTGGATTAGATGGGTTTATACTGAGAAAACTTATTTCAAATCTTAAGTTTTCGTAGTATATATTAGTAGTGAACGCGCCCGCACG
>JAACSU010000013.1 GCA_010119145.1 Candidatus Gracilibacteria bacterium | reverse complement strand
AATATTAGATGTATTGGTAATGTTTACTTCTATGGTAACAAATATAAAGATTGCAAGAACGATCCCGAAAAGTTTTGAACTGATAGGGAAGATACTTTATTATTTTATTGCGGTTGTTCTTCTGTTCTCCGGTATTAGTAAAATCATTGACCCGACTCCGATGATGGAAACAATGAAGGCGGTATTTAAAGTGAACGAAAGTCTGCTGATCCTGGCAGCAACAATTTTACCGATAATTGAAATAGGTTTTGGACTGATGCTTGTATTTAATGTACAAACAAAGAAAATCCTAATTGCCGTCTCTATACTCTTTTTTCATTTCTTTGTTTTTAGCGTTTATGGTTCTATAATTGGGCTAAATAATGATTGCGGATGCTTCGGAAATCTGGTAAAAAGTGAGTTTGGAATATTTATGATTTTAAGAAATTTAGTGTTTTTTATCATTTCTATATTGGCTATAAAGAGTTTTAATGTCACTGCAGAGGCATTAATAAATAAATAAATCAATCATATAAAAAAAAGGAGAAAGTCAAATGAAAAAGTCGTTTTTTTTCTTGACAATAGTAGCCACTTTGGTTCTTGCATTCGCGCAAGATTACAATGTGTTTGCTAAACCGGTTACACCACGCGGTTTGTCTTATTGTGTTATGGGCGATAAAGTGGTTGTTGCCTGTGCTTGGTCGTATTCTGCATGTGGTTCAGAAAGAGCGTGCGAATAATCCACTTATTCAAGTCTACCCAGTTTGGCCAACTTTGGGAGACTTACTTTTCATGAAAAAAAAATTTATGCCTTAAAAAGAGTGGGACATGTTTAATTGTTATTTGCAAATTTCCAAAACTTTTGTGGACGAGAATACCTAAATGTTTTTTTAATGTTTAGCATAAACTAAAGCTAATACAATAGCGGAGATATTTTATACATGAAATTTTTCTTTTTGTTTGTTGTAATCATATTATCATCATGCAAGAACGGAGAACAAAAACAAAGTTCTATGTCGTTCGATAAAAATACTTCGCAGATGATGAAATACCGGGAGGTCTTAGTAGCTAATTCTGAATTTGATTTTATTTTTAAAAAAGCATATCAAAGTGTTTTGAAGGTAGACGATGATCATATAATTTCAAACATTAAAACAGTTCTGGTAACGAAACAAAATATTATTATTAACGATAGCCAAGGGAAACAGGTGCTTGTGTTCAATAAAAAAGGGAAATTAGAAAATACAATCGGGGAGGTTGGTTCCGGCCCCGGCGAGTACATTGTTCCATACGATATAGCGGTTAATTCCCAAAATGAAATTCTAGTTTTAGATGTTAATAATATGCGTGTGTCTAGATTTAAAGTAGATGGAGAATTTATAACTTCCAATAATGTCAAATTTGGAGTTAGAATCTGTTCTGATCTAATAGGCGGTTTTTATCTTTATAATCCGACGGAATTAGCCATCGCAGAAAAGAATTCTATAAAATATTATGACGCAAATGGGTTTTATGTAAAATCTTTTTGTTCGCCATTTTTTAAAATTGGTATGATAGGGGCTAACATAGATATTGACAGCAAGGGAAATGTTTATGTCATCCATTCCACACAGTATCTAATTCAAAAATATTCGCAGTATGGAGATTTTATTAAAAAATTTGGGAATATGCCGAGATATTTTAAGCCATTAGAAGTTCCGGAAAATCAGTTCGCCACTCAAGAAGTTCTTGATGCATTTACTCCGCTAACTAAAATTTTAGTTACTAAAAGCAACTTAGTACTTGTTGAGTTGATGCGAACAAAACCAAGATCACGCTGGCTTGACATTTACGATACTGATGGAAATCTTTTAAAAAGTGGGATTAAGATTGCGCCCGATCTTAGTTTAGGAACTATAGGAGATGACGATGTAATTTATTTTGTTAAAAATCCTCCAGATGAAGTTCTTTCTAACTTCGCCGAAGTGCCAGATTATCAACTTATCGGTTATAAAATAAGGTATGATTAAATTGAATATATTTCTTCTGCTTATGGCGAGTATTTCGGTTTTTGTAGGGCGTGAACAACCGGGCATGATTAATGATTTTTCTCGATATTTTGTAAAAAAAGATGTTATAAAAATCAATTTCACCAACAAGAATAAAATTACTCCTAATATTGTACGGATTTTTCAAGATTCTACCATACTTATCGCAGATAAAGAAGAAAAATTAGTTTGTAGATATGATTTTAAAGGAAAGTTATTGTCTCAATTCAATATACAGAATAAACTTGGACATATAGATGATGTCATTGTTGATTCTTTAGGAATATTTTATATAATTGACGGGTATAAAAATATATTGAAAAAATTTGATCGAAGTGGGAAAGAGCTTAAAACAATTCATGTTAAAAACGGCCAACAATTGTATTTAACAAAAAACGGACAACTATTAATTTACAATGTATATTACCGTGATGGAGTAAAGAACAAACCGATTATTCACCGGTATACTCTTGATGGCAGATTCATTTATTCTTTTGGTCGTGAACCTAAAAAACCCAATATCGGTATTATTCATATGTCGGCTGGCAATGTTTCGTTTCGTAACTCCGATATAATCGTTTGCCATGCCTCCGATTATATCATGGATGTATATGATCAAAATGGTAAATTGATAAAAACATACGACAGAAAACCATCATTTTATCACATGCCGGAGGCAATAACCTCACTTGATAAAAAAGAGATGAAAAAATGGAATAGTACAGTTCAGTTGTGGAGCAGTTACTCATTATTTGACGATTATATAATTTCTTACTTTGACAGGGTTGATGAAACTAAACATTGGTTATTTATCCAAAACGACAAACGCAGTTTAGAATTATCCTTACCAACAACTTTATACCCCATTGGGGTTAATAACAAAAAAGTCTTTTTTATTGACACAGCAAAAAACAAAAACAATGAAAACTCAATCGCTATTGTCAACTATGAATTTAAAAGTCATCTTCTCCGTTAAACATTTGGCTTCTGTTTTATTAATTGTTATTATTTTTAGCATTTGGCAAAATGTTAAAATGCAGTCAGTTATAGAACATAATAAAAACGCTACGGATAGATTACATAAGACAAATTACATGAATTCTTCTCTAAGTGCGGTGCTCTCAAATGCAGAAGGATTAAAAATAAAAAATTTAGTTTTGCAAAATATTAAAGGTAGCAAAACTTTTGGGAAGTTTTTTGAAGACAATAATTATTGCATTATTATTTTTCAAAATGGTATAGTATGTGACCCGTGTTTGGAATTTGTTGGAACATATTGGTCAGGAAATTCCTATAATTTCCCTAATGGACTCTCTAACCAACTAATAATAATTGGAGATAAAAATGACCGGAGTACCTTTGTTTATCTTAAAAAAAATCGGTTAGAAAATTCATATTTCATCGATATAAACCGTCAGATTAGAAAAGACCTTTCTTTGAATAATCTTCCTACAAATTTCATTTTTCTAATAGATAATAAGCAGAGGGTTATTTATGCAGAATATTTTACATCTGAGACAAAAGATAAATTTGATAAGTTTATTCGAAAAGCGATAAGATTGGTTGAAAATGAATAACAGAATTCAAATGAGTAAAATATTTTTTGGGAAGTCATTATTAATTCGAAAAACATATAAAAACGTACTAATTTACAACCAAAGAATTTTACTCATTATAGATTTATACGCGTGTCAATAAGTTCAACCAGTATCCGCCGTCCAATAACAGTTACAGTTATTTTCATTTCCATTACATTACTGGGCATTTTTTCCTTTTTCAATATTGGAATAGACCTTCTTCCTAATATTAACATTCCTCACTTAATGGTTCAAACAACTTATCCCAACGCTTCCCCGGAAGAAGTAGAAAAACAGATTACAGAACCGCTCGAATCCGCAGTTGCAACGGTAACCGGAGTTAAAAAAGTTACCTCTGTTTCTTTGGATCGGAGAGAAAGATAAAATTCTCTTTTAATAAAAAAGAAGAGGAGATTGAGGGTGATGAAAACCATGAAAATACTGAAATAGGTCTAAGCAGGGAATTAGCGCCTGAATTGTTGGCTAATTTAACTAAGCGGGAAATTGAGATTGTTTTATTAATTAGAGAAGGTTTAAAAAGCAAGGACATTGCTGAAAAGCTATTTATATCCTATAAAACTGTGTCAAACCATCGTCTAACAATAAAAGAGAAACTTGGCTTCTCAGATTATTGGGCAATAAAGAATTTTTTACAAAACAACCAAAACAGAATAAAATAGCATATAGGTAGGTAGTACCTATACAAAAATGGGTACCAACTACCTAGAAAAATGGGTAGGAAGTACGCATGCGCAGTCTTCTTTTTTAACTTATTTTGCATAAAGAATTTTAGATGTTTCGACAATGTTTGCAATGATAGTAACAAATATAAAAATGATAAGAACGATCCCGAAGGGTTTTGAACTGATATGGAGAAGTCTTTATTACTTTATAGCTGTTGTTCTTCTATTCTCTGGAGTTACTAAAATTGTTGATCCAATACCGATGATGGAAACAATGAAGGCGGTATTTAAAGTGAATGAAAACTTATTGATTCTTGCAGCAACAATTTTACCTGTTATTGAAATTGTTCTTGGACTAATGTTGATTTTTAATAAACAAACAAAGAAAACCTTATTTGCCGCAACCATACTCTTTTTTTGTTTCTTTGCTTTTAGTATTTACGGTACTATAATTGGGCTGAATAATGATTGCGGGTGCTTCGGAGATATAGTAGAAAGTGAGTTTAGTATATTTATGGTATTAAGAAACTCCATGTTTTTTATTATTGCTGTACTGTCCATAAAAAGTTTTAATGTCACTGCAGAGGCATTAATAAATAAATAAATCATATAAAAAAAGGAGAAAGTCATGCTTCAGAAAGAAAATTCAAAAACAAAAAAACCATTAAGTTGGTTTAGGTTTTCGTTGTTTTTATTTCTTGTAATTTTTAATGTTGGTCTAATATTTGAGGGAACTGCTTTAGCATTGCCCCAACAAGATCCAGATACTACTGGCGACGGCGGCGGAGGTGGTGGTGGGAGTAAAAACACGCAATTCTATAATTATGGAACTACAACAAGGCAAGTTTATTGCCAAATAAGTCACATTGGTACTGATGGTGTTTGGGTTGAATATTCAGTTAAAACTGTCTATTATTTGAAAGAAGTTTGCGATTTTGGTGGCACTTCACATCAATGCAGTTTATATTCTATGAGATTAACTTGGCAAAGTGGAGGCTGTTGATAAGTTGTTTGATTTAAGGGTCGAAATTTTTCGACCCTTTGAATAATTAATGAGGAAAAAATGTTAAGATATATTATCAATAAAAATTATATTTTGTTATTTATCATCTTTACATCTTGTGTACATAAAAAGGAAGCGCCCTTAAATGATTTTCAGAAACAAATAAAAAAACTTGTAGAGAAAAGCGAAACAACTTTAGATCTCTTTGAAAAAATTGATACAATTTTTTTACATATTTCCAGTGACTCTTTGGATAGTTCTCCATTGATTAAATTCTCGTCAGGTGGTTTTGTTTTGGCTAATCCATATTTAAAAACTATTTATAAGTTTGATAGAAACGGGAAAGTGCTAAATCATTTTGGGGCTGATGGTTCGGGACCAGGGGAATTCAGAAGTATCATTTCTTTTGATATTGATGAAAATGACAATATATATGTTTATGACCACCTTTTGAGCCAAGTAACAAAGTTTGACAAATTTGGGGAATTAATTTACCAACAAAAGGTTATAAAGAATAATCAAACGGTTAGACATATTTGTGCTTTAAATAGCAAGTTTTATTTACACCATGCCCCTCTTGATGCCAACGGATATTATATTTCAGTGTATGATAGTTCTGGATTTATCAGTTCCTTTCATCGTGCTGATCCGAATTACCGTTCTTATTATATGAGGGGTTTTTTAGATGGTGGATTAGTAAGTGATAAAAAAAACATGACTATTTACGAAGTGAACTGTTATAAATGTACTATTCATAAGATTTCAAAAGGGAAAGAGTCTGATATTGGTGAATGCCCTGAAAACTATGAAAAATTAAAAAAAATTAAAGCAACAAAATATGAAGTAATTACAGATGCTTACTTGGAATCAACAATTCCTCAAAATATTTTTATTGTATCAAACAAACGGTTATTACTACAAGAGTATTTGAAAATTGACCGTAATAATCCACATGGTTCTGTTCGCTTTTTTCAAGTATATGATACTAATGGCGTTTTTTTGGGGAAAGTTAAAATTAGTGAACAAAATTTATTCCTTGATTCGGATGGGAATTATTTGCTAGAGTATTTTGAACCTAAAAATTTTCCTATGATGAAATTTAAGAAACCGTATCCATTTATAATCATTTATAAAATTCGGACTTAGTTTGTTTTTAGATTGGAAACCATGGTACCATTATATCTATTTGATAATACTATCGATAGTTTTAATTTATTTTCGTTTTCAAAATAATAAGATTTTGCATTCAAACATTAGCGTAAACAAAAAGAATGTTGTTTTTGATACAACTTTTTCTACTAAAATCGACAGTAAATTAAAATATAGATTGAAGTGTTATATCAATGAAAGCGATTGTTCTTCTTGTGTTGAAATACTTTTAACCCAATTAAACTTGTTAGTGAATAAAAAACAATGGAACGATTCTATGGTGGTTTTTGTACAAGATAAAGGCAAAACGACATCTGCATTTATTAATGAAATTAAAGAAAGATTCAGGATTCGTTTCAAAGTTCTAGTTAGTTTTCAAAACAGAGAAGATGAAGAACTAAAAATTCAAATTAGTACACCCGCTATCTTTTACATTAACAGTGAAAATTACATTGAAAAGATATTACAAGTAACTCCTTATAATTATAATAATGTGTATACTTTTATTAATGAAATAAAATAAAAAATTACAATAGTGGTGATTTTCTTAACAGGAAATGACATAGTGCATAATAGTATATTACGAGATTCAAAAATGGCAATGGTTTTATTTAACACATTGCCATTTTTGTATTTTATTATAACTTGCCTTGCATAATATAGGCTAAAACTTTAAACACAGATATAATGCTATAAATAAATTTTTAAAAAAT
>JAACSU010000012.1 GCA_010119145.1 Candidatus Gracilibacteria bacterium | reverse complement strand
AAGTGCTTGAGCATCGGTATTGAGGGCGATAAATTCAACTCCGTTTATTCCTCCCTCAGCCACCATAAAAGATAAGGCGTTCCCACCTCCGCCTCCGATTCCAATTACTTTTATTCTGGCTGCCTGCCCCGCTCGCGGTTTAATTAACATAATAGATTTAATCAGATAAAATCAGATATAATTGGATGAAATCAGTTTTGTCTAATTCTATCTGATTGTATCCGACTCTGTCCGATTCTATCTGATTACGGAATAAACTGTTTGAAAAAAATTTTCAAATTTCCAATTGAATTCCCTAATTTAAAATCCTTCAAAATTTTACCAAAATTCTTAAAGTTATCCTTGTCAACAATAATATTATTTTTTCCATACAAAAGCAAACCGACCGTTGTTGAATATTGAGGGTCAATGACTTCATCAACTAATCCTGATACTTTCTCAGGGTAACCAATTCTAATTGGTAGGCCAACAACTCTTTTTCCGGTTTCAAGCATCCCGATTGTCAAGGCACCTCCACCGGTAATTACTAAGCCTGAAGGTATTTGTTGTCCAAATCCGCTTTTTTCAATTTCTTCAAAAATCAGTTTGAAAATTTCTTCAAGTCGAGGAGCGACGATCCCATCAACTAAAGTTTTTAAAGAAACATCAGTCAGGTCCTCCGGTAAATCAAGTTCCTTTAAATTAATCTGGGGGGCTTTTTTCTTTTCGTTCGAATTTGAAATATTTTTTCCTAAATTTTTGCTTAAAAATATCTTTATTTTTTCGGCGGAATCAAGTGAGACTCTTAGACCGACGGCGATATCATTGGAAATGTGACGAGCTCCAAGAGGGATTGATGAAGAATATGATAAAGCGCCATCAGCATATATTGAAAAATCAATTTTCCCCCCACCTATATCGACCAAGACTATGCCTAATTCTTTCTCGGTATTAGAAAGGACGGCTTCCGCCGAAGCTAAACCGGAAAAAACAAACCCTTCATTCTCAATACCTAAATCGCTTAAAATTCTTTCCTGATTTTTTAAATTGGTTGTTGACGCCGTAATAATATGAGTTTCGACTTCAAGCCGTACTCCGCTCATACCAACCGGATTTTTTATACCTGATTGACCGTCGACGATATAATCACGAGGGATGACTTCGATGATTCTTCTCGTTGATGAGAGTGAAATTGCTTTGGCAGCTTCTATAACCCTGGTCACGTCCTCTTCACTTATTTCGCCCTGCGGGTTTGAGACAGCTACAATTCCATGAGAGTTTAGAGAAGAAATATGAGGACCACCGACAGCCACGAAGGCTCTGTCAATTTTATGTCCGGCCATTCTTTCTGCCTTCTCAACACTTTCTTCTACCGCTTTTGTTGCCTCTTTTATATCAACGACTAATCCTTTTCGGACGCCTCGGGCTGGGGTAGTATTAAAACCGATTATTTTTAGCTCTTCTGTCTCAGTTGAATCCATTCCAACTACCGTCGCAATCTTTGAGCTTCCTATATCTATTCCGCAAATTAAAGTATCAACCATAATTGTTATAAATTGTTATAAATAGTCAAAGATAGTTATAAATAGTTTGTAGCCATTTAAAACTATTTTCAACCATTTCCAACTATTTAAAACTGTATTATTGGCTTGTTGAACCTCAGATCAATCTTTTTATAATTTCTTCCTTCTATTTTAAACTGTTTAATAATTAGTTCTAATTGATAATCCTGAATATCCTTATCCTTATTATCACTAAAGATTACTTGTTTACCATCAATTAAATTAAATACTAACATATCTTGTCCTTTGATATCAATAGTTAATACCGTTATGTTTATCCCGTTTAACTTATTTATAAAAAATAACACATTTCTGATATCCTTGTAGTCAATCCATTCCCCGGTCTGAAAAGAATTATTATTTAATTTTTGGTAATAATTAATTACCGGTAAATATTGAATAATATTTTTGCTTTTTTGTAAAATTCTTCCATCGCAGGATAGATTGAAGAAACCGTTATTGACAATTAATGAAGCACAGGGTTCGTATAATGAAACTGTTATTTTTAGGTTATTTGGCCAATTTTTTTCAACTTTGGCTGTTTTTACTAAATAATTTTCCTTGATTATTTTCTCACTGATTTTATCTGTATCTAAAAATAATAAGTTCTTGTTAATTATTTCATTTTTATTGTTTAATAAAAAATTTTTCTCTGATTCAACTTGGATATTCTTTATTAAAAAAAAATTATAAATAAAAAGGATAATAAAAAAAGAAACTGAACAAATAAGTAGAAAAAATATAATGTATTTAATCTTGTTTAAATATTTCGCTAATGAGATATTGAGAGACATTTTTTTTATAAAATTTTGTTAAATTTTTAAAATTACTTTTATAATAAGCTATTTTACCCATCATTTGACTAATCAATTGAAATAATTTTTCGCTTGGCGTGATTTGATGAAAAATTTCTCCACATCCCGCCTTGGCAAAAATTTCCGCATGCCGTTGTTGCTCTCGACCAGACGACCAAGGTAGGGGAATAAAAAGAGCCGGTTTTTTTAAGGATAAAAGCTCAAAAAATGTATTAGCTCCGGCTCTTCCAATTACCAGATCAGCTTGAGAATAGATATATCCGATTTCATCATCAAAGAAATGTTTAACTAAAAAATATCTTGATTTCAATTCCTTCGGTAACTTATTTTTTAAAAGAACCAAATCTTCATAATCGTGATATTCCTTAGTGTCTCCAACTTGGTGTATGACGATATAAGAATTTAATAATTTAAAAATTATTTTTTTAATATGTTGATTAATGCTGTGTGACCCAAGTGATCCTCCGGTGATATAAATAACCGGCAATGTTTTTTTTATTTCGAAAACTTTTTTATTAATTTTAAAAATTGAAGGTTTAACCGGGTTTCCGGAAACATAGGTTTTTTTAAACGGAAAATTATTTTTTATATCTTCAAATGAAACAAAGATTTTTTTAGAAAAAAAACTTATTATCTTATTGGCTAAACCGGGACGGATTGTCTGCTCATGAGTATAGATAGGTACTCTAAAAACATATCCCCAAAATACAATCGGTAAAGCTAAATAACCACCAAATGACATAATTTTATCGGGCCGGTATTTATTGATAATAAAAAATGCCTGAATAAAACCAAATGGAATTTTAACAAGACTTATTATTGAAGAAAAAGAAATAATTCGATTTAATCTTCCAGCTTCAAGCGAAACAAATACTAAATCTTTTTTGCTAATTTCTCTATATTCTAAGGATAATGTTTTTTCTTTATCGGTCGGATATTTTCGGCCAACAAAGATTACGTTAATCTGACTTTTTATCCTTTCAAGTTCATCGATCAGAGATAAAGCCGGTGCTAAATGACCACCAGTAATTAAAAGTTTCATAATTATATTATACCTTT
>JAACSU010000011.1 GCA_010119145.1 Candidatus Gracilibacteria bacterium | reverse complement strand
TAAATCATTTTCCTTAGTATACCTTTGTAATAAATTCCAAATAACTAAAGCGGGCGTAACTCCATTAAATTTATAATTTCCATAGTTTTGATTAGAAAAATTATTCTTTTTTCCGATTATAAAATTGCCTGATATTTTCTTTTACCCAATCATAAAAATCAATTTCTAAAAATTTCAAAAACTCTTCAAATTTCTCTTCTGAAAACTCTATTTTATTGTCTTCAAAATATTCCTTACAAATACTATGAATCTCATTAATATTTATTATTGTTGAAAGTTTTTTGTTCATCTTGTTAATTTTTTAAAAATAATTTTACTATTTTCATCAACAGAATATGTATAGCACGCTAAATTATATAATCTATCATAATCATCAAATTTCTTGATAATTTCCTGTTCTCGCTCTCTTTGATTACCAAAATCTCTACCAACTACAATACCTTGTATCATTTCTTTTTTAATCCCAGGAAACAATCTTGCTGTCCATTCAATATATTCGATTAACTGGTCAATTGAATCTGATTCTAAAACACCTTTTTTTAACTCAAACACACCTACACCAAGTTTGAGCCACATATCAAACAAATTTTTTTCATAAACAGCAATAATATCTACTGCGCCACCAGCAATATAAGTGCTAACCTGATTATAAATGTCAACAAAATATTGTGATTTATCTCCGTTCACAAATTGGGTTAAGGAATTCAACTCGTTCTGATCGTTCAGTAAATAAGTTTCAAGTTGAGACTCTAAACGAAACTCTTTTAATCCTTCCCCCAAAAATTCTCGTGGATCAAAATTATTTTCCTCTTGATTATGACCTTTTTTAGGGCTTTCTTTTGTTGAACCATAAGCATTTTGTTGTACTAATGATTCAAGTATTAATTTCCCTTCGCTTGGTAAAAGATTTATAATGCTTTTATTGATTAGCGCTGAACTATCAATAACGGATTTTATTCTACCTTCTTCCCGTAGATCATAAAGTTTTTGCGCTGAAATCGGTTTTTCGCAAATATGTTCAACAGTCGTGTCAATTTTTACACGATAAGGATATTTATCTTTTCCATTTTCATCTTTTGCCCAAACCAATTCATCATTATAAAAAGGCTCTGAAACAACTTTGAATGGTCCATAAATAAAAGGGCGAGTTCTGTTTCCAATTTTTTGTGTTGTGTAGATAAAAATGAAATTACCTTTATGAACATTGGCTATTTGATTCATTTGTGTGCGACCGACGCCAAATAACCCATATTCAAAACTCTTTTCATAAAAAATTGGAGTAATAAAAAGATGGAATTTATATCGTTGCATAAGACAATTTTATCATTAAAAATTATTTAATTCAGATAATTTTTTTGAAAATAAAGGCTAATTTTCTTTTCTCTTCGGGCTTAAACCAATAATCAATTCGGTCATGTATAGGCAACTGAACTTTAATGTGTTCAGAATAGAAATTTAATTTGTTCTTTAATTCAATAAATGCTTTTTCTAATTTAATCGGCGATATTGGAGTAATTTTTGCCTTTGTAATCAACACAGCAACAGGATTTATATCTACGCCAATTGATTTTCTTCCAAGAACTTTAGATTCAACTAATGTTGTGCCACAACCTCCAAACGGATCAACAACTAAATCATTTTTTGTTGTATATTTTTCGACCAATCGAGATACGATCTGGGGAATAAATTTAGCAGGATAACGATGATAACCATGGGTTATATAGGCAGTATCTTTCCTTGTCTTGTCAGCAAATGACCAGGAGTAATCTATTTTAATCTTTGATAATAATTTTTTAATCTCGTCTTTAGACATGTGTAATTTTATTATAGATGTTTTTTAAAGCAAAAGTATATGTGATTATCAAAATTTAAAGTATTATTTTCTACATCTATAGCAAATCTCGATAATTATCAAATAGGTAAAGTAGAGGGGATTAAATTGTATTCTTGTGTTTGAGATATTTTAGATAATTCCTTCAAAAATTTGATAAACTTATCTATTATAGAGTTCGAAAGAAGACAACGGAGGCTCACAGTTTGCAACAAGACGGGCTCGCAAAGCGAGCCCTTATTTATTTTGGAGCTTAAAATCAATATTTTTGTCAACCAAAGAAAACTTCGAACCCATCTTTTTGACAAATTCTGAAAGTTCTTGGTACTTTCTTTTTAGAGCTTTAATTTTTTTGCTATTAAGCCCTAACAAGAATTCCTTTGCGAGTTCGAACCAATTGTTTCCCTGGCGTTCAAATGAGAAAAAAAATGCTTAAACTATTTTCTTCCCTTTAACCACTTTACTCCTTTTAGCAAAGCGGCATACAAATCGTCTTTCATTGATATTTGAAGTCCTTTAAGCTCAAATTTCGAAGGATTTCTATCCTGAAATTTAACAAAGGGCACATCTTCTATAATAGCAAGAGGTGTTTGTTCGTTTCCCTCACCCATGACTAAAACTGCGGTAGCGGCTAGGGCGTCCACAATGTTGGCTTTGGTTACATGTAAAGGCCTACCAAAAATGTCGGGTTTTCCGATGTAATTATTTAAGGCCGAAAAACCGCTATGAGCAATTGCTATTCCTGTTGTTCCCCATCTTAAAGGAGTAGTTCTGCTATCAGTTATAATAATTCCCACGTGCTTCAATGAAAACTTTTTCTTTAAGTATTCCCTTATCTCGTTGGCTGTTTTTTGTGGGTCTTTTGGCCAAAGAACATAGTACCCATTTCCGTTTGACTCATCAATACCCGCGGTTGGAACTAAAAGATTTCTCTTTATAGTAAGTGTGATATTATACTTGTTCCCGTGGGATGGCAGATAATATTCTGCTTCTTGTTCTATCAGTTTTTTCTTATCTATTTCTCCTATCTTTATTACACGCCCTTCACAAATAGAAACAATTTTAGAAGTCACAACGACGATGGATTTCTCTTTGAAGGAAGATATATATCGATTAATTACTTGAGGCAAAGCCTGTGGAGAAGTTATTTTACGGGTTTTTATTGGAATCGTTTTCATAGATTCAACTAACTTAAAATTTTGTATTTTAATAATAATGTTCCACTCTGATTCAATCTTTTAATGTTCATCAGTTCCAGTAATACTTCAAATTCCCCTTCCCTAACAAGTGTTTTTCCTTTTCCAAAAATCCTAGGTTCCAGAGTAAGATATAATTCATCAACGAGGCTTTCTTTTAAGAATAAAGCATTTATCGTTCCTCCTCCAAGAAGTAGCATTTGTTTAAAACCTTTGTTTTCCAACTGCTTGACAAGCTGTTGTGGCGACTCATTACTAAACTCAAGTTTTCCCGGAACAGCATTTGCACTGTATCTTCCAGGGTTCCTTGTTAAGATGATTCTTAATTGGCTACCATCTAGCTTTATGTTTTTTCGCGCTGCTTCGTAAGTTTCGCTCCCCATCACATCAAATTGTTTTTCTTAAGAAGAGAAGAAAAATATTTCTTGTCCTCCTTAGATGTCCATTTATAAATATCTGGGTCATTGCCCTTTGTTATTTTTCCATTCAGGGTAGCAACCATAATCATAATAATTTTCACTTAAATAAACAAAGGGTGTTTCAATAAAAGTCTTTATCCCCATCAACTCTGAGACAATGATGCAAAAGATGTAAAGGGCGAAAAAAAGATCAAATCTGTTTATTTTTAAATTAAGTTTTTTTTGGTTCATAGAGAAGAATAATATTCAAGGAGTTAACTCGTGGATTCATATAGCCATTATTATAACAAAACCACTTAGGCTGTCAATTTTAAGACTACAGCTTTTTGACACCGACCTTTGTTTCTAGTATAATACACGTCTGCTTATGTTAAAAGAAGTAGAACCGTGAGAGGACAAAATAAAGTTTCTAGCAAGTATAGTATGATAGCTGAAATAGCTCCCGAGTTGGGACTAGAAGTGCATATTGAACCTGAATATGGTTACGTTGGTCAGATAAAAACCAAAGACGGCAGAATATTTTACTTTCGCAATACAAGCTTTGACTTAAATGGACAAAGCTCTGGTGATAACGCAAAAAGATAAGGGATATGCTGCCTATTTTATGAAACTCATGGACTATCTCATACCTGAAGGAGGAACTTGTTGTTGGACTAGAGTATATATTTAATGAAATTAAGGACCGTGTAGCCATTTTGCAACGCTTCGTTGAGGGCGATGACTACAGAATTGTAGTCCTAGATCAGGAAGTTATTGCTTCATATCGTCGGTTGCCATTATCTGTCGAAGGAGACGGAGTCCATTCAATAATTCAATTACTCCAAATCAAGCAAGAAAGATTTCGCCAAATGGACCGTGATAACGGTAATTAAAACTAACGATCCTAAAATCAAAAGGAAGCTAATGCGTTCAGGCTTAAACTTTGATGTAATACCCGCCCCTGACAAAGTTTTACCTCTACTAGACAACGCAAATTTATCTGCGGGTGGAGACGCCATTGACGTTACCGATGTTATGCATCCTAGCTATAAAGAAACTGCCATAAGGCTATCTCGTGATATGGGCTTACGTTATAGCGGCGTTGACATCATTACGGCCGCACCAATTGAAAACCCAATTGGCCAGTATTTTGTTATCGAAATTAATGCTGCGCCCGGACTTGATTATTATGTGGAGATGGGAGATAAGCAACGAAGGACGGCTAGAGAGATGTATAAAAAGGTCTTAGTTGCCATGACTAATCCA
>JAACSU010000010.1 GCA_010119145.1 Candidatus Gracilibacteria bacterium | reverse complement strand
TACAACTACGGGAAGTACTCCAACAAATACATCCGGAACAACATCCTGAGCAAGTAGTGGAAGTACTGGAAGTACAGGAAGTACTGGGACTTCAGGATCTACAAGCTCATGATCAAGTACCTGAGGAACAAGTGGATCGAGCTCTGGAACAACTTCTGGAACAACTTCTGGTACTAGTTCTAGTACTTCTACTGGGAGTACTTCAACTACGAGCTCAGGATCGACAAGTGGAACAAGTAGTTCGAGTAGCTCTGGTTCTACAAGTTCATGATCAAGTACCTGAGGAACAAGTGGAACTCCTGAAACTTCATGAGGAACAGCAACAACATGAGGGAGTGCACCCACGTCAGAAAGCAGTGAACCACCAGCATCAAGCACTCCATCCAATGGAAACACAAATGGAACAACTGCTGGGAATACCTGAGCAGATGGAAATCCTATCGAAACAGAAGTTGATACATACCAAAATAATAACTGAAGTTTTAATACCTGAAACGGAAATGTTCCAATAAAAGTGGTTGCTGTTCATTCTCGAGTTCCCATTACACCGATTGCGTGAAAATGTCCGAGTGGATATTATCGTTTTGGAGTGACTTCAAATATTTATGACAATACAACCCTTTCTCTTCCCTATACGCAAAATGGAAATAATATGACGCTCACCAATGAATTTATTCAGAAAAATAGTTCAGACTATTATTTCAAGATATTTAATGTAAATGGTGTAAAAATCTGATGAGTCATCTACAAGATATGAAATCCTAACGTAGATTATCATTGGGCATTTACTGTTTGTCTCAAACAATAAGCTAGACTCCTATTTTAAGAGTATTATTTCAGTATTTTTTATGAATATCTCCGAGAACCTTTTCTAGTGCGATATTTTTTTGAAAGTTTTCATTGAGATGCGTGAATATACTGAGTTGTTTTGGAGTATACTTCTGTATATCAGTGGTGATAACTCCAGTTGACCTATACAGTTCTCAAGAGATTTGTAACTCTTTCAACATCTGAGCCAAAACTTCTACCACTTGTTTTCGGTCACAGTGATAATCCTCAAACTCAAAACTCATGCGTGAGGTTTCAAAGGCTTTGTTTCTGAGAAACAAAGTAATATTTCGCAACTGAAACTCGTTTAAAATCATTTCTTCAAACAGTCTATCGACATTTAAAACAAGTCTTTTCCAAAGTAAGTCACTGCGATTGGTGATTTCATCATTGAAGCTCCGAGTCTTGGAAATACTCTTTTGGACTCCCGTATGCGCGAAAGTCATACAATTCACTCCGTTGATTTCAAACCAAAGTTGCGTTGCATTCTTGCCAATAATACGCTTATAATAAAACATACTTTCGCGACTAAAATCATACACGGTCTGTATATGTTGACCGAGTCTTTTTTGGTAGCCCTTTCCAATAAATGGAATCGCGCTTACAGGTAAATCTTGGAATATATCATAGACGACCTCATTGCTCAGACCTACAAAATAACCATAGGGTTTATTTACTTTTGAAAACATCTTGGCTCGAAGCTTGGTATTACTCACCCCAATAGAAACTGGTACTCATATATCTTGAAGTATTTTTTTTTGAAGGTATAAAAGATATTGCTCAAGAGTGAGTCACATACTCTCAGGAATCCCGGTCAACTCCACAAAAGCTTCATCAATACTAAATATTTCTATATTTTGCGTGTGTTCTCGTAGGAAAGTCATGAGTTTCTTAGATATTTTTCCATAAAATCCCATATCTGGATGAATCCCCACAAAATCACGACCTAAAATACGTTTTGCTTCCCAAAACGGAACTCATACCTTGATGCCTTTTCTCTTGGCACTATAACTCGCTGCAATCGTCACATCTCCTCCAACGCACACATGTTTATTAACAAGAGCAGGATTTCGAAATACCTCACAAGCAACATAAAAACTATCACAATCAATATGGGCAAATATTTTTTTAGATATTTTAAACTTCATACACAGATTCTAAAATTTACGAATAAGACTCACCACTACTCCAAAGAGTTCCAGTTCTTCAGTCGGAAACATCTGGGTTCTTTGTTCATCTCAGGCTTCAAGATATATCTGGCCAGAGCTTGTTTTATAAAAATATTTAATCGTATAGCTTCCGTCTATTTGCGCGACCACAATATCTCCATGCTTCACAGGCTGAGACTTATCGACTATCACAATGTCCCCCGTATAAATCCCAGCACTGATCATAGATTCTCCCTGAACTCTCAGTAAGACACTCGTATTTGGATGCTCGATAACATAGTTGTTGAGCTCTACACTATAACGGGATTGTTCCTCAGCAGGAGCATGAAATCAAGCTTGGATACTCTCATAAATATAATACTGTGACATAATAATTGTATTTAAGATATATACTATTTATACACATAATATACTCTAAATATATACTATTTGCAAAGAATAATTTATTTTTTCTTTGTCTTTTTTGTCACTTTGTTTGTATACTATCGTTGTAAATAGTGTGAATTTATTTTAATTATATAAATAGTACTCTATGAAAAAAATACTCTTTCTTTGATTATTTCTCTTTGCTGCTCTCTTTGCAAGCCTTTGAAATACCTACGCATGTTCATGTATGATGCCTGCTGACGCACTTTCTAGCTTAGAAACATCTGATTCAGTGTTTGTTGGTACAGTATCTCGAATTTCAGAAGGAAGTTCGAAAAATAAGGTATTATTTGATGTACAAAAAACCTGGAAAGGAGTTGATACTCAAACTATCCAAATAGAAACAAATAATAACTCCGCAGCTTGTGGATATAATTTTGTTGAAGATCAAGAATATGTAGTGTACGCGTATGAAAACCAAGATGATGTACTGGGAGTTTCCCTGTGTTCAAGAACGGCAGAACTCACTGCAGAAAATACTGATGTACAAGCTCTTAATCTCGGGAGAAATCCTGGAAGTGAGTGAGAGTTTTGTGGAGGAATCGCAAACTTACAATGTAGTAGTGGTCTCGTGTGTGATATAAAAGAAACATATCCAGATGCAGGATGAAAATGTACAGTACAAGAAGAACCAACAATGTGTACGATGCAATATGATCCAGTTTGTGGAGTCGATGGAAAAACATATGGTAACTCATGTACGGCAGGAAAAACTCCAGTAGCTTACGCGTGAGAATGTAGTACTCCAGCAAAAATATCTGAGCTTGAATCTACCCTCAATACAAAGACGCTGAATCTCTTAAATAAAAATCTCGCAAACTATAAGCTCAAACTCTCTACAAAAACAGAAATAGAGCAAAATAATATTAACAAGCTTGTTCTAGAAAGAGTGGAAACAGCTCGAGAAGACAGTGTTGAAAAATACAGTGCTCCGACTCAAAAAAATATGTTAGAAAAAATTATAAACGTATTAGACCTCCTCAAATTCAGAGTCGCTGGAATGTTGTAAAAATCTCATTTAAAAAAAAATCCCTTACTAGGGATTTTTTTTTAAATGAGATTTTATTTCTCGTAAAGACCATATACATAAAATACTCCCTCTTTATAAATCTTGAAAAGTCTGAGTTTGGAAATGTCGTAGTTTACTTCCATTAAAACACTCTCAACATCTGTCTCAAGTGTAGGAATAGGATAATACTCGAGTTCTTTTCCTACTCACTCTATAAGAGTGCTTACTTTGTTATTGTTATAATATACCTGTTCCTCTTTCATGAGATTTATTACTTCTCAAAGTAAGATATTTCCATCAACTATCAGTCCATTTTTTACTTGAAAATGTGCCTTTTCTAAAACTTTGAATCCAATTGACTGAGGGTATCTCTTGGTAAGTTCTCTACGCTTCATATTTACTTCTTTTGCAAGGACCTCTTTTGAAATATTAAAATACTCCTTTGGCATATCGCGGATATTGTATCGGTTGGTATACATCACATCATAAGGAAGTTTATAGTACATGTAATCAGAAACATCTTTTTGGTATGATGGTTCAAAAGTGGGGTCATAGAAGTCATTTCAAATTTGTATCCATGAGTGACCAACCCTTGGAAAATCCTTAGAATCAATAACATAACCTAATTTAATACGGACATCTTCTATCCCTGCAATTTTCAGCATATAGGACATCAGACGCACCTGTCATTCACAGACTCCATTTTTAGATTCAAAGGTTTCAAGTCCAGAAAATATCCTCGGGTCAGATTCATAAAAGAGCTTTGTATACTCTATATTTATTTTTATCCAGTCATACACAGCCCTAATCTTTTCATCATCAGTTTCAAGTCCATCAGTGAGTTCGTGGGCTTTTTTAAAAATAGCTTGATAGGTTCGAGAATAATCTTTTTCTATTCTCAGGGCGTCCGTTGCAAACTCATTCACTAGCTGTTTATCGATAGGACCATACTGATCGAGATATGATTTTGGAATAATTTTAACCGGCCTTGGAGAAAAGGTAATCGTATTTTTAGCATCTTGCAGGCGAAGTATCACTCCATCATCTAAATTATAGCCTAACTTTTTCCAGTCAGAAGCATATAAACCATAACTATCAAAGGTATCAAAATATGTATCATATCAGTAAGTATAAAAAATACCATTTTCCTCATAATAGCTACTGTTATATAAAAAGAATTTCTTCGGTCAATGAACGAGGAAATCTACAAAAGAAATTTTTTTCTCAAGACTCGGATTTTTAGGAACAAAATACCCTATACTTTCAGAATAGTAAAGTGTATGATTAGACGGTAACTGAAAACTTTGAATTTGAGATGCATCAAGAACGGCAATTGATTCAAAATTGAGTCTGTATATCTCTGAGTTTTTTGAAAATTCAAAACTCTCATTCAAGACAATAGCTTCTGGTATCACAGCTTTATTTACACGAAGAGATTTTTCAAAACTGAGAAGTTCAGTATTTCCATCACTCTTCCACATCGTAAATCTATTGAGGGCTCATTCTCGTGAAGCTACATACTGAACCAGTGCGTAGATATTATTGTTATTATAAAACATAATATCACTGAGAAATATTTTTCTGGCAAACTGAGAATCTGGAGTTGCAACCAGGAGCTCTGAGATTCGAGTTCTAATAGCACTATACACGGGAAAATGGTCGACAATTTTGTATTTTTTTTCTACATAATTTTTAATAAGTTCAGACACTTTTTCAGCACTATCAGTCGCAGCATAACTCACGGAAATAGCAGAAAAAAACACACTTAATCCTATATATACAAGTATGAAGACTCTCAGGAAAATGTGGAAGAATCGAGACATGGAAAATAAAAAATATATATGCATTAATTGTAGCATATATTACAAGATTTATCAATATAACACGTGAAATGTTATACTAAAATGAGTAACTCTTATAACTTGAGTATAAAGTGATGATAGTATCTGAAAATATTATTTTTTTCAGAAGAGATTATTTTGAGCCTGAACCATAAATGTAGATTTTCAAACGATTCATTGGAGCATATTTTGGTAGGCAGCTTTGAGGATTTGTTCTGGAGTTTGTGTTTCGTTTTGATTCAGTGTTGCTTCATTTTGCACATGATACTGAATATTGGTGTCATTAATGTACTCTACAGGGATTGTAGCATCCCCAGTGAGCATCTTGTTCATGAGACCCACAAATCACTTTTTATCACTTAAATCAACGCCGGTTCCACCAACTACATTTTTATCAAATCATAGACCACCGTTTGAGAGATTTATTTTTTCATTCATCCCAAACTCAGCCCATAAGCTCGGACTTCGGTTTATCATCGCGATAAGAGCATCTGTAATAGATTGAGGGATCATCGTAAAGCCAATACTTTGTAAAAATAGAAGTGTCTCCTTTGTTTTTTCGTCTTTTTCTTTGAGGAGTTTTTGGTAGTTGTCTCGTAGCTGCAAAAGAGCACCTTTATACACCTTTCTAGCTTCCACTATTGGTTCGTTATGTTCTTGATAGGCAGATGATAATGCTTGTTGAATATCGGCAGCACTTGTCTTTGTCTCAAGACCAAGTTCTCGATAGTACGAATACCCGAGTCCTCCTTCTCACTTCAGGATATCTTTTATCTTTGAAACATCTCAGTCACTCACTGCAGCCTCTGCAATCAGTTTTCCTGCTGCTACAATTTTGCTCAGTTTCCCTAAGTGTTCTTGTTCAACTTTGTAATACTCAAGTTTAGGGCTTTGATAATCTCCAGTATCCTCCACACTACTTGGAAGTGAATAGTTATCTAAACTCAAACTTCTTTCGTTGGTCACCACATCATAGTTTATCTCTGTTCCGTCAGTATTTTCAAGGGTAAATATATTCCCACTTTGCTCAGAGCCATCTTTGACTTCATCAATACGAGTTCAAAGAGCACTACTCACCCGAGCCATTTGTTCTGGTGGTAGTTCTCAAAAGTCTGGAGTCATAATCCAAGCATCTATTCTTGTTTGAAAACTAGAATCCAATGATACTAAGCTCTCACTTACTCTTTTAAATACTTCTGGACCTTGAGCATATGCTTGTGGAAGAATAGATTTTTCAATTTGTTTATTATGATCTAACTCATAAATGATATTGTCTTGAATTTTTTCAGCTCTTGATCTATCATTTTCACTCCAATTTTGGTTTTCAAGTAATGTTTTATATTCAGCAAAATCTCAAGATAATCCACTTAGTTTAACATCTTTATTAATAGCAAGAATTGATTTAGCTTTTTGCCTTATTGTTTTTTCTTTTTCTTCATTAGTTTTTAATTTTTCTGCTATATCTTCTTGTTTGACTGATGTATCTTTTTGTTTCACTGCTACAACCTCTTCTTTCACTGATGTATCTTCTTGTTTCACTGATGTATCTTCTAATATTGTTCATTCAACAAGAGTTTGATGAAATTCAAATTCATTTACAGGAAATCTTCAAGATATTTTAACACTATTAAATATTTTGGTAATATTTGATTTATCTATAAAAGCATTTTTTATGTCATTATTCTGTCAATTTATAAAAACTTCAAAAATTTCATATCAAACTAAACCTAATGAATCAGATAATTTTTTGAACTGAGATAAGACTTTTAACACCTCTTGAGTTGTTTCCAAATCTTCTCAAATTCAACTTATTCACTCTTTCGTTTCTGAAGATACTAATTTTCTCTCTGATTGTTCTTTAAATCTATTATCGAGTGTTATTAATTCTTCTTGTCGTTGAATCTGACGCTCATTATTTTGAACCTCTCAAAGTGGTGCGTCGTCATACGAGCTCAATCATTCAGGACCTCAAGCCATAAAAAAAGTATAGAATTTATATCTATACTTAGAATAACATATATTTTATGTATGAGCAAAAATCTACTTATTTCACAAAATTTTATCTTGTTGGCCGAGTATTCTGTCTAATTGAGCTCAAATTCTATCTAAATCTCTTCATCTTTCTTCTTCAGCATCTAGTTCAGCTGTCACTGCTTCATTCTCAGCTGACACTGCTTCAAGCTCAGCTGTCACTGCTTCATTCTCAATAGTAGCATATATTGACGCAACAACTAAGTAAATTTTATGTCAATTAATGGGTGCTTTTTCTATAACATATCAAATTGAGTCCTTTCAATTGAATCAATTAATTCTAAAATCATTGAGAGTATCCTCAAATCAAGGTAGTTCAAAAAATTCATCTGCTCAGTTAATAGTTGCCTCTTCTAAAATAGCTTGAATAAATTTTTCAGTAATTCTTCAATCTCTAACGAGATTTAACATCTCATCAGTCATATCACTACCTCACTGTCAATTTTCTCAATCTATTGCAAGAGCTACTTGATACTGATCCTCTTTTGAAAGTTGTTCAAATTGTGCAAGAAATTCTCAGTAAAATTCTATTCCAGCTTGTCGCATCCTAACTACATCTGAAATCGCAAAATTTATCTTGTCTTTTTCTTCTTGCGTCATTGATTCTGACTCTGCAATATCATCTTTAAATCCTTGAAGCGCACTACTCCCTGTCCATTCCTCTGATGCGATAGGTTTTGAGTCAACAACTAAGACAAGTGTTTCCTCAGACTGTGCCTGTGCCTTTTGAGGTGTGATACTTGAGAGCGCAAGTGCTGTTGCAAGCGTAGTCATCTTGATTGCTGAGGCAAATCGAGCTTGTTTCACTTTTTGTGCCAAAAGCTCTCCCGATTCAATTGCTTGAGTAGGAGTATTGTTATTTTCTAGTAATTTTCATGGAGTAGCTACCATTTTCGAAAATGCCATTATGGAATATATTTCCATTATAACTCTAAAATCTCCTTTCGTCAAAGGAACTTACAAAAAATCTTTTGTGCTTTTGGAATTATTGATTATATTTCACGTCTTTTGTCTTCACTGCGAGCTTAACTCTTGCTTTAAAATAGCAATTTTTACTTAAATTTTACTTAAAATATTTTCTCGTATTTTAGACACTTGAAATAATATTTTAGTCAATTATAGTGTAAGAAATATGTAAAAAAACAGAGAGATTTTAGAAATCTCTCTGTTTTTAGAGTCGGCTATACAAATTTATTGTACAAATATAAGTGAATTTCTATTTATTGTGTGCTTTTGAAGTGTCACGTCGGCTTGTGAGCTTAATCATTCAGGACCTCAAGCCATAAAAAAAGTATAGAATTTATATCTATACTTAGAGTAACATATATTTTAATATTGAGCAAAAATCTATTCACTTACTGTATTTGCTGCATCTTTTAATGCTTGCGTAGCTCTTCTTTGCAATTCTAATCTTTGTTTAAGAGTATTACCATATTCATCTACAGCTTCATTCTCAGCTCTAGCAGCTTCATTCTCAGCTCTAGCAGCTTCATTCTCAGCTCTAGCAGCTTCATTCTCGGCTGTAACAGCTTCTAATTCTGCTATAGCAGCTTCATTTTTTGACTGAACTAAATTTGTAGCAAAAACAAAATATAATTTTGATATCGTATTCGGAGCAAATTGGAGCATTTCTTCATATGAATCTCAACTTTCTGTCATTCAAGTAGTTCGAATATCCATCAGTACTTCGGCAAATGCAGGGACTTCTCACCAATCCGGGTCAGTATCAGCTCAATTAGATTCAGCTTCAATTTTCATTGAATCAATCATACCTAAAGGAACTCTTCATTCTCTAACGAGATTTAACATCTCATCAGTCATATCACTGCCTCACTGTCAATTTTCTCAATCTATTGCAAGAGCTACTTGATACTGATCCTCTTTTGGAAGTTGTTCAAATTGAGTCAAAAATTCCCCATAAAACTCTATTCCAGCTTGTCGAAACCGAAATACATCTGAAATCGCAAAATTCATTTTTTCATTAAGCTGCGTGTCTTCAAAAGTTCCATCAGACTTGTTAGTTGCGATGTCAGCTTCAGCGAGGAGCTGCGGAGAATCGGGAGTTTGAGCTTGTGAGTTTTGGGGAGTGAGGAGAGCGAGTCAGAGCAAAGCTGCTTTAGTTTGTGACGCGAGTGCTGTGAATACACTGGGAGTCTTAAGCTCATTATGTACAGAGTTTTTTGCTGTATTGTTGTCAGGTAATGATGGTTGAGATGAAAGCATATCTTTAGAATAACTTATAGAGTATAGAACTAGTATACCTCTTAAGTCCTGATTCGTCAAAAGCAAGATATACAAATTTATTGTACAAGTTCACAAGTTTTTAACAGAGTGTTGAAAAGTTGTGCGTAACTCTTATATCCTGTATCTCCAACCCTCGTCTTTGAGGTGCTTTTCTTGGATATGATAGTCAGGCATAATATTGGCAACTTCTTTCCAAAATCTGGGTCCATGATTCATTTGTCTGAGATGACAGAGCTCATGAATAATAACGTACTCTATGGCCTCTTTTGGAGCCATAATGAGTCGGTAAGTGAAGTTGATAGTCTTATTACTGGAGCAACTTCCCCAACGAGTCTTGGCTGAGGTTATTTTAATTGAATCAAAATCAAATTTATGCATATTTGCAAGTTCGGTGGTTCTAGTTTTGAGGTATTTTTTTGCTTCTGATTTATAAAATCGCTCGAGTTTTTGTGGGGATGATTCTCTGTCACGTCAAAAGTTATACATCATTTCTGGATCTATAACTTCCCCGAATAAATAATATTTTTTATCTTGTGATTGTTTTTGTATATTAGTGTAATGCTTTTCAATCCAGGCAGTATTTTTTTGTATAAAGGCATCGATTTGAGCAGGAAGCAAAAATTTTGGAGCTCGTACTTGTAAAACTCCATGAGTATCAAAACGCATAGAGAGAGATTTCCTCCACGATTTTGTGATTTGTATTTCTAAGTCTTGCATACGCAGCCCCTTGCTCTTATCAAGAGTAAGGATTCAGGAAAGAGTTATATAATATATTTTGGATCTATTTTTCCATCAACGACTTCAATTCCATCGTCTCGGAGTCTCTGAACCTTTCCGTGAATTCCGTTTTTTCCACTATAGCCTCAGAGTTTTCAAGAGTGAGAAATAACCTTGTAACAAGGATAAATATCTGGAAACTCATTGTGTTTCATCACCATTGCCACTTTGCGTGGATGCACTTTGAACTTGTCAGCCATAGTTTTATAGGTCATGACTTTTCACACTGGAATACGCTGCAATTCTTCGAGGATGTCTTGTTTGAGGTCTATCATGATGAGTTTAGATGTATATTATAATATTTCCATAAGTTCTACTACTGGAATCTCTGTTTCTCCCTTTTGGATATCATTCACGAGCATGATTTTGTCTCCTACTTTGAGACTTCCATTTTCTTTACAAATAGTAATCGCTGTTCCAATATTTTCAACAAATTGCTCATCCCAGTTTTCCAGTAAATAGGGTTGTACTCCAAATAGGACGTTCATATATGCAACAGATTGCAGGTGCATGGTAAATGCGTAAATAGGAAGATTTGGTCTAAAACTCGAAGCGAGTCGAGCGAGTTTTCCTGATTTTGTGAAGATAAAGAGTGCATCAACCTTGAGCTCTTCTCCAGCTGAGATAGCTGATTTTATGAGAGCTTTTTTTTCTATGTCTCGAGCTGTCAGTCCCTCGTTTGAAAAGTCTCTGTTTTCTAATATGAGGTTTTTTTCAGCTTCATGAATCGTTGCTGTCATAACCTTAACAGACTTGATTGGGTATTTCCCTGCAGCTGTTTCTCCAGAGAGCATTACACAGTCTGTATGCTGCATCACAGAGTTATATACATCTGAGACTTCAGCTCGTGTTGGAAATGGGTTATCTATCATCGATTCAAGTAAATGCGTCGCGATAATCGTGAATTTCCCTGCTGCGAGGGTCTCTTTGACCATATTTGACTGATAACTTGGGAGTTTCTCTATTGGGACTTCGATTCCCAGATCTCCTCGAGCGACCATAATCCCGTCACTTGCTGCAATAATCTCAGTGAGATTATCAATACCCTCTTGGTTTTCTATTTTTGAGATAATTTTAATGTGTTCTCCTCCAAGTTCTTTGAGGTATTCTCTGAGTTCTTGAACATTTTCTCTACTTCGCACGAAACTCATCGCGATAAAATCCATAGATTCTTCGACTGCAAACTTCACATCTGCTCTGTCTTTGTCTGTAATTCCTGGCATTTTGAGTCTGATTCCAGGGAGATTGACATGTCGTCGCGAACCAATTATGGCATCATTTTGAGCTTGTACACTGAGAAAATCATCTTTAATTTCTAGAACTTCTATTTGAAATAAACCACTATCTACATCAATAATTTGACCAACATAGGCATCTTCACCAAGATGAGGATAATCACAAAAGAGAGCTGTTCCATCTTCTTTGAAACTCTCTTGATTTGTATAAAACTTAAAAATATCTCATGATTTATATGTTTGTTTTGTACTCAGATCTCAGGTTCTGATTTCTGGTCCTTTTGTATCCAGAAGCATAGAGAGCGCTGTTCGTCCATTTCTATTATTCACTCGCATATCTTTGAGTACTTCTCGAACCACATCATATTGTGCGTGTGAAAAGTTGAATCTGATAACATTGACTCCAGCGTCATAGAGTCTGTGGAGGTCAGCTTCACCTTTAAGTGCTGGTCCGTGAGTTGCGATTATTTTAGTTTTTTTATTCATAGTAAGTTCGTTAATAATTATTTTTTTGCTGATACATAAAATAGATAAAATACTCCAAATAGTACGAGTCATAATGGGAGACTTATTACCCAATACCAAGAAATACTAAACAGAGAGCCCAATATTATTGCATCATTACAATTCTCGACTATTGAGCGGATTATTGGTGCACATCACTGAAAATATCCTATGATATTGGCAACAAAAAATGCAAAGAGTGGCGATACTGCGATAAAGAGTGAGAGTATCATACACATCTTATAAATATTTTCTCGTTTCATTATTTGTTTTATAAAATGTATATTATTTTTGTTTCTCAAATTCTATCGCAACACTCGGACTGTCTTTTGTAAGTCTTTTGATAGATAGGTCACTCGCTTTGTTATTTGCTAATCGTAGATTATTATCTGATTTCAGTAAGTTATCTTTTACTTTATTTAAATGATCAATGGTTTTATCTATTTCTTCAATAGCAGTAGAAAATTGTTTTGAAGCTAAGATATAGTTTTTTCAAAATGCTTCCTTGAATTCATTCATATTTGATTCAAAGTTTGAAACGTCAATATTCTGATTATTGAGTCTATGTATTTCACTTTGGAGTGATTGAGATTTTGTATTTGCTTGCCGAAGAAAACCAATAATGGTAATAAAATGTTGAGGTCTAATAGCATACATCAGTTTATAATCATGAACGGTTACGATATCATCATAATATTCGTTGTCTTTTTCAAGAAGACTTACGAGTACAGCATATTCACATTTTTTTTCATTTCTATCTTTGTCTAGTTTTTTGAAAAAATCACTATTTTTTTTCTTAGTTGCGGTCGTTTCGATTTCATTTTTCATTTCAAACATAATTGAGAGCAGTTCATTCCCCTGACTATCCACTTCTCTATATATATAATCACCCTTTGTTCCTATTTCTGATATTGTATTATCTTTTCCAAATTCTGCATTTGGAAATGCTATAGAGCGAATCCTATTAAATTCATTTTCACAATGAAGTTCGAGTGATTCTCAAATCATCTTTGTACTCATTTTTGTTTTCATCTCTTTATAGTGTACCAATGCTGTTTCACTCGCTTTTAACTGATCTTTGAGTCGTTCTTCAGATAAATCTTTATCATATTGAATCTTACTGAGTTGCTCTTCTCTTGCTTTGAGTTCTTTCTCATATTGTTCCTTTATTCTTTCTCTTTCTTTCAGTATTTTATTCTCTGCATCTCTTTCAGATTTTTCAGCTATATTTTTTAGTTCTCAGTGGAGCTCTGTGATTTTATTTTGTTGATTATTTAAAGCTTCTTTTGCTTTTTCAGCGAGTTCTTTTTCTTTTATGCTTAATTTTAAATCATTTTCACGTTGAATTGCTTCAAGTTCTCTTTTATTTTCACGCTCAATTGCTTCTGTTTTTTCTTTTAATTTAGCATTAAACTGATCCATTTTAATAGATTGAACGACATTTTTTATAGTCGTTGTATCTATATCAACATCATGGAGTGAACTTAAGTCGATAATATCTCACTGTGTAGCATCTTCCAGGAGTACTAATGTATTTTCGTCTTTGATAGATACCTTGATTTTTTTCATAAAAAAATTATTGAGTTGTAATGCACTTAATATAATAAAAAAAATGACTTTCTCCAGTTATTATTGAACGTATAAAAAAGAGTTCAAAATATTTTGAACTCTTTTTTAGTAAGTCTCCTTTAAAGTTTCGGGATTTTTATTTCACTTTTACTTTAAGAAAAGGTCCCTTGATAATATAGTACATCGCTGCAAAGTGATACGCAATGAGCGCGATAACGGCCCAGATATAGTTATACGGAAATGCGTCCATATAAAGACTGGCAAGAGCAAGTATAAAAAAGACTGGCATCATCCAAAATATTCCACTGAGTAAATGCATCATTGGAGTATTTTCAACTTTTTTATATCCTTTAAGTTTTACTGCAATTTTTTTATTACAGTTTGGGCATTTTTTTTCGGTATTAAATGAGTGAGAAAAATTAATCATTTTGTATACAGTCCAAAAATCATCGTGACAACATTTTTGTTTTTTCATAGAAGTATGAATAGAAAATAAATATTCTTCTTCATACTATCATATATTATGAAGCGAGTGTATATAATTGTGTTGCAAGTTGGTAGAAGTGTTTTCTAAATCACTATATCAACAATTTTAATCATAATCCCTCGCTTCCCGTTCCAGTTATCTTCAGAGAGATCAAATACGATATCAAATACTGTGGCTTTTTTGAGCTCTTCGTAGTATTCCCCTAATCAAAAAGCGAATATCTTGAATCCATATCTTGATTCAAACTTGAGATGATCACGGCCTTTTCAGAGAAACGATATTTTTTCAGGAACATATCACTCTATTATAAAAAGTGGTTTTTTATTCCCCATTCCAAATGGCTTAAATCGGTTCATAGAAGCAATGAGTTTGAAACCTATTTCATCTAAAGCAATTGATTTATCGACTGTGAGCTCTTTTTTATGTACAGAAAAGTCTCGTTTATTCATTTCGGCTATAATATTTTTTTGAAACTCGGGGAAATCTGTTTTTAAAATACTAAATCACGCAGCTTGTTTATGTCCTCCAAAAGTAATAAATGAGTCCTTGAATTGTTCGAGAATCTCTACCATAGAAAAATACTCAGGAGCGCGACAACTCGCAACGAGTTTCTCTCCCTCATCTATGAGCACTATTGATGGTTTATAAAATCGTTCTGTCAGTCTCCCCGCAACAATACCAATAATTCCATGAGAAATATCAGCAGAATGGTACATAATAATATTATGAGAACTATCTATTCGCTCAAGCGCTGACTCGACAAACTCAAGGGTTTTTTGTTTTCTAAGATTGTTTAGTTCCTCTATCTCCCGAAGCGTTGTCTCAAGTGAATCACTATTATTGAGTATGAGATTAACAGCTTTATAGGGAGTATCCATACGACCTGCAGCATTGAGTCGTGGGCCAATCAAAAAACCAAATATATCAGCATCGAGATCCTCATCTATTTTATCCTCTATAAGACGTCTCAGCCCCCGAGATCGTGAATTTTTTATTTGTTTGAGTCACTCAGCTACTATGATTCTATTTTCTCAAGTGAGTTGCATACAGTCAGCAACTGTTCAAACAGCAGCTATATCAATCGTTTCTTGGAGATATTGGAGATATTTCGCGTCATCAAAATACTCTCGACTCACAGCCATCATGAGTTTCAGTGCTACTCAGGCTCAGGCAAGTCATTTATAAGGATAGGGACAATCAGGTCTATTGGGATTTAAAAATGCAACCGCATCATCTGGCATAGCTTCTGGGACGTGATGATGATCAGTCACGATAATATCTATTCACAGTGATTTCGCGTAGGTCACAATATCTGCATCTCGCGACCCACAGTCAACCGTGATTATGAGAGTCACTCATAGTGGAGCAAGCTCATCAATAAACTTTTGCTTAAGACCGTATCAATCATGTACTCGATGAGGAAGTCTGTAACTCACGAGCATTCCAAGTGTTTTAAAAAGATGCATCAAAATAGAGGTCGAGGTCACTCAATCTACATCATAATCACCAAAAATAATCACTTTTTCATAATTTTCTTTTGCGAGTTTAATACGAGCAACGGCTCTCTCCATATCGCACATCAAATAGGGATCGTGCAGATCACTCATATTTTTCTCCAAAATACTCAGGTCATCAAATCTAAGGGAGAGAATATCATCAATACTGCTTTCTTTTGAATGTGTAGGAAGAATGATTCTATTTCAGAGGATACTGAGTTTTTCTTGCATAAAATTTTTATCTAGCTAGCTCTTTTATAATAATTAAAAAAGAGATGAAATAATTGTTGGCACTTATTATGAGGATAAAAAATATTTTTCAAAGCTTTAAAATAAACTTTACTTTTTACTATTATAAATATACTATGCAAGCATAAAAAGAGCAGCCATAGCTCAGTTGGAAGAGCGCAGCCCTGCGAAGGTTGAGGCCGCTGGTTCGAGCCCAGCTGGTTGCACCATTAAGTTTGTCTTGCATATGCACCCGTAGCTCAATTGGATAGAGTAGCGGTCTTCGAAGCCGTTGGTTACTGGTTCGACTCCAGTCGGGTGCACCATATCGAAATAATAAAAAAACTCTCACAGATAATCTGTGAGAGTTTTTTTATTATTTTATTTTAATCTACATTCGCACAACCTGTATAACTCGTCGATCCAGCAACGAAGGTACTAGAATAGGCATATAGCATATCACTCATACCGTCACTACAGGTTCAAAGTACTAAGTTTAAGGTCATACCAGAAGTTGTCATATTTACAGAAGTCCCAACATTAGTCATAACAACTCATGTGAAACTTGTAAGACTTATTGGTCCTGAATTGCTTGGTTCTCTGAGTACAAGAGTACTCCCTGAAGCGCTAAATCCCCAAAATGGTTCAGTCCCATTTCCATCAAAGATAGCAGTAGAGAGATCAAGCGTTGGGAGTGCTTCTTCCACTTCTGGAATCTCTTGATCTATAGTTTCTTCTTGAGTGATTACTTCTGACTCTTGATTTACTATTACATCCTCAGAAGTAATCATTGGGTCCTCCTGCTCACTTGTATTTTTATTACATCAAACGAGTAATAAACTTAGTATCAGTAAAATTCCTAATTGTTTCATACGAGTAAAATTAAAAATTAATACTATAAGTGTAAGAAAAATCTTTAGTTAGGCAACTTTTTGCTCGTGATACAGTATCTTTTCACTGGAATCTTGATTCATTTCCAAGCTATAATTTTTACTACTCAGTACAAAACTGTAATAACAAGTGGTAACACATCTCCAGCTATAAAGTAGATATGAAGAGCCGTAAAAAGGAGTGCTGGGTAGACGAGTTTGTGAAGTCGTTTCCAATTTTTTTTGAGAAGCTTCACAGAGTACACGTTTGAAGTGATTCATAACAGAAATACTATAATACCTGCAAGTATTCCCCAAACGAAGTACGATTTAAGACCTTGGGCCTGTATAAGGAAAAATATATCTTTATATCATATAGAAAGTACTGTTCAAATAAAATGTCCCAGAAAAAACCACAACATGAGCACTCAAAACTGTTTTCTGAGGATAAGTAATTTAGCAAAAAGTCGTATATCAGAAAATATGAGGGTGAGAGGTTTTATAAACAAAAGTCCAAGTAGAATATAAAATGCAACTGATCAGAGGCTTACAGCATTGTTATAATATATGCTGTCTCAGATAAAATATGGAACAAAAACGTAGAGTAAAGCTCAAGCAGGAATGATATAGTAGCATAGTGCATTTATGTATTTCATAGGAAGTGTAAATTTCCCATTAAAAACGATATCAATAATTTTATCTTTCATAGTGTATTTTCAAAATAGTATCAAAATTATAAAAAAAGATTTTTAAATAACAAAAAAAACACTCTGAAGTGAGTGTTTTTTTTAATTGATTCTTAATCTACATAGATATAACCTTGAATAGATCTGTCATTTATTGGAACCTTACGAGTCGTAACCTCTCATAGAGCTCTATAATTCATATCTGAAATTATAAGATTACCACCTTCTATACCAGTTACAATAGCAACGTGACCGTAATAAGGATTGTATCCTCGACCTCCTAATTGTACTATTGCTCATAGCTGAGCATTTGAACCTGTTGCGTGACCTTTCGCTCGAGCATTAGTAAGCCATTGATTTGCATTTCCTCCCCAGTTAACATTTTTATATTGAGCGACGTACCAAGTACAGTTCCCCCAGTAGAAAGTATGCTTTGGAGCTCTCCAAGTAAGTGTATATGAACCAGATGGAGCAACATAATTACTTTTTGCTGCAACTGGAGCTGAGTACGCTGCAGTTGGAGTAGCTTTCGCACCTGCAGATGATTTTGCTACTGCTTGAGCTGGAGCAACCACTGGTTTTGGGATAATCTTAATAGCACCAGGTACAATAATAGTATCTCAAGATTTGAGATCTCCTGCTGAAAGAAGCAGGTTTTGTCTCATTATATCCTCAGAATCAACATCATATTTATTTGCAATACCATTCAAAGTTTCTCATGATTTTACTTCATGAATAAGACCTGATACAGGTGGTACTTTGATAATATCTCCTGGATGGATTATATAATCATCAGCAAAGTTATTTGCCCAAAAAATTGAGTTTCGAGTAACATTAAACTTTTCAGCAATTGAACCGATACTTTCTCCTCACTTTACTTCATAAGAAATAATTTCTTTACTCGAAGAAACATCTCTATTTTCTTGATCGCTTCCAGCGTTTACATATAAGTATGAATCTTTTGATTGAATAAATACTGCTCCGTCTCAAACAGTCTCATTGTCTCAAAAGTAAGAACTTATAATCGTTGATTCATCTATTTCTCCTCTGTAGAAATCTGTTGGACTCCCGTTATTTACAAAACTTGCAAATGTAGGATATATAGGAAGCATAAATATTGCTATTGTAGAAACAAGTGCGATTCATGTCTTTCCAGTCTTTTTGCTTGTAGCATATAAATTATGTTGCAAGACTCTTGAGTGTCGCTCTATTCGAGCTCGTAAATTAATTTTTGGTGACAAAACGTAATTTTAGAAACTAAATTTCTGGTTATGCTCGTCGTATTTCTAGAATAATTTTCTTCGTCATTATTTCCGCTCAATGTAATCAAATCTCAGTATACTTGAAAAAACAAAAAATGCCTACATTTGTGCGTAGACAATGATTTTATTTAAGCTATAGACAGGATTTCTAGTTGAGTAACTTGAGGTCTAAACCCTTTGTTTCTCATATATCTTTTTTTAGATTTCATCTTAAAAACTCGTACTTTTTCTCCTTTTTTTTGTTCTAGAACTTTACATTCGATTTTAGAACCACCAATAAATGGAGCTCCTAATTTCATGTCTTTTCCATCTAGACCAGAAATCAGTAGTGCTTCTACTGTCATCTTTTTACCAACTTCAACATCTTGTTTTTTAACTTCGATGATATCACCTTTTTGTACGATGAATTGATTTCCTCCAACTTCTATAACTGCTAACATACTTAATATAATTATAAATAAATAATACTTCTAAGTAAAAACTTAAAAAACAAATCCCTAATTTACTTGTTCCTTATGTTTTTTTTATGCTGCAAGGCCATAAAAGTATATTTTTTCTGCTTGTTTCAATAATGGTTGGGATGGTAGGGGTCGAACCTACGCGTGGGGGAGTCAAAGTCCCCTGCCTTACCACTTGGCTACATCCCAATACAAAAAAGCGAGAGTATTATATAAAATAGAGAGAAAAGTCAAAATTATTTTGCTGTTTTTTCGCTTTTGTTTATCCTGTATCCCACACACTATACAATTAATTAAAATCACATGATGAATTTTTTACAGCTTCTCATGAAGCGACCCACTGACTTACAAATAAGATATGCTAAGATTATTCTTGGAATTGTCCTTATTGCTCTTTGAATCATAGCATTTTGAGTACAAAACCTATCACTGGAAAGCTCGTTTTTTGGAATCAATCTTGATCCAATGACTAAAAAAATACTCGCATATATAATAGTAGCACTATGAGTGTTCCCTCTTGTCATGGGTGGACTTGATATCAATATACTCTCTCGTGGTAGAACACGAATTCTCCAAGTAATTTTTTGAGTACTGCTTATGTTTGTTTCTGGGCTCTTTTTGGATACAGCAAGTCTTACGGTTGATATATTTTACTTCATTCTGGGTCTCATCGTAGCAATTGCTGGAATAACGGGAAAAGCTATTACAAAAAAATGACTGAAAACAGGACAAAAAATAACAAAAATACGAGTATAGTTCCGTACAAAATACTATTAAAATAATAATGTCCAAATATTGACATTATTATTTTTTTAATTATATATATAGTTATATTAATTTTTAGGTTTTATCTTTTTGAACTCACTTAGAATAACATGACTTTCAGATCAAACAGGGCTTGATAGAAAAATTCACAATGCTCTATGAGCTTGATGAGCTACTCGAGATATTATAAGTCGTATGAGCAAAGAGGCTCACGAAATACTAGGAGGAAATATAAGAGACAATGAGCTCCTTTTTTCAAGCTCTATTGCTTTAGTAAGTTCAAATTATGAACCACAAATACCTTGAGTAAATATTGTAGATATATTATTTTTCTATAAAAGATTTGGGAGATACTTATTTCAACATACATTTTTTAAAAGAGATAATGCACAAGGAATGGAAAATAAAATGCAGTCTATATGATGTATTAGAATTGATCATAAAGTCATTGCAGCTTCAATAGAAGAACTTAAAATTGAAACATTTAAACAATTAGAAAAAAGTTTCTGAGCTGTTTTTGCACTGATGAATCACGATGCTACAATGCATAGGTTTTGAGTTGCAATTCCGGCTGATACCACCTGAGCTAATAAACTCTTAAAAAATCAATTATGATTTGAAAGGGGAATTGCAAGAAATACATCTTGAGCAGAAATTCATAGCCCCCAAGAGATCGCTTCAGCAACATTTCATCGAGATATCTTTGATGAGATAGATGAACTTTGAGTACCATTAAAAGAATTTCTACTCTATCAAACATGCTTAATTCTTGAGATTATCTCAGAAATCCAAGATAGTGAAATCAAGAATTATTGGAATCAAGTACTCAAGTATCCCCTTATGTCTTTAATAAATCCTGAGTCAGAGGAGATACAGAGACTTAAAATACAGTACCCTTTAATGGATTTTAATTCTACACATTGGGCAGAGCTCATACATAAAAAAGAACTGGAAATAAATGCTATCTGAGAAAATGGAATGAGAGAATTTAGAGTTCCAGTGAGAGATCTCAGAAAAGTAATGATGCCCTATTATCATAATCAAACTCCCTGAGTAGAAAAAGGAATATGAAAACTATTGAAAGATAAGTCTAAACAATAAAAAACTCTCATAATGAGAGTTTTTTATTTATTTCGAATATATTCTACATATAGCTCTTCAACCTTTTCACGAGCCCATGGAGTTTTTTTGAGAAATGTCAGACTTGATTTTAAACTTGGATTATTTGCGAAGCAATTCATTTTGAGTCTGCTATCAAGTCACTCAAAACCATATTCTCACTCAAGTATTTCAAGAATATTTTTGAGTGAAGTTCCATGAAGAATTTCGTGATGAGTTTTCATAATAGAAACTTTTAAAATCATAAATTCCACAAAAATACTTCACTACAAAATTGAACACTACGAGGACTTGAATTATTTTCCATACAAAAATCTCTCCATACAATGCATTTCATTTTTTCTTTGTCAGTCACCTCTCACGATAAACATTCCAAAGGAATATTGATTTTCATTCAAGGGATTCATACATTTGCCAAAGCTCATCCAGCAAGATGTGTAGCTCATAATACCATTTCTGATGAATCAAGTGAGGGAGGAAGTGTGAGCAAAGAATGTTGTTGTGACTTCCAAAATGACAAGTTGGGTCTGTTTGTATGAAAATCTGAAAGCGAAAGAGCTAAAACTCATGCAATAGCACTAGCAAATACAATAGCAGTATTTCTTATAGTTTTTTCAATTTGAATAGTAAGCTCTATTTCTATACATTCTTCAGGTGATGTTCATACTTGCTCGAACATACTCCAAAAAATTTAAGATTCAGTTTCTCATTCTTCCACTACGACTCATTGTACGAGGTCTTTACTCGGTTCATAAAAATTGAGGCTATCTTTCCCTATTTTACCAATAATATAATCGATGAGGTCTTCTTTTTTTACTTCTTCTTGTGTTCAGGCCTCTATATTTCTTACTTGAAATACTCAACTTCTGGCTTCCATTACTGCCACAAGTACTACATATTTAGATCCTATTCTTTGAGCCTTGAGCATCTGCTCTTTCATTGATGGAGTTCCAAGTGATGTGAGTGTATTTATTCCTCTTTCTCTTGCTTGAAGTGATAATGGGAATACTACTCGTTTTGCCTCATCTCCAAGCTGAACAAAATAGAGATCAATGCTATCTTTATTTTTAATGGAAATAGCTCGTTTTTTTAGTTTTTCGATGATTCTCATCGCGTCTATAGAGAAACCAGCAGCTCCATAATCCTTTGGTGAACCTAAACTACGAGCAAGGAGGTCATATCGTCATCCAGACGCAAGTTCTACTCAATGTGAGTCCTCGATTTTCCATACTATATTTGTATAAAATCCTTCTTGAAAAAAGAGTGTATGGTCATGAATAAACGGAATATCTAAATCAGTGAGATATAAACTGAAGTCTTCAAAATGCTTCTTGTTATCCTTTTTGAGAAACTTCACAATTGATGGAGCGCTACTTGCCAGTATTTTATCATCTTCATCCTGAGAGAAAAAAGGAGCGAATACATTATTTTCATACGCTGCAGCTGTCTCTTCTGACATAACTTGTTTTTTGTTTTCAAAAAAATTAGCGAGTTCTAGAGAGTATTTTTCCATCTCTTTCGCATTTCCATATGAGTTAATTTTAAGTGTAATATCATCTCAAAGACCAATTTTACTGAGAGCTGTATACACCATATAAATATTTTGTGCATCGATAACTGGATCAGATTCTCAAATCACTTCTCATCCAATGGTATAATACTCTTTTCTGAGTCTATTTTGACGAAATGCACGTTCCATATAATAGTAATAAACGGGTTGAAGTCATTCAAATACTTCATTTTGCATATAGGCTCGCATAATCCCAACACTTGCAGATGGAAGAAGTGATACATCTATATCGTCTTTTGTATTAAAACTATAGAGTCCATATCTATTTTGGTTTTCTGGATATATTTTTCGAAGAAGACTTGTTTGTTCTAAGAGAGGAGTAGAAATACGTTTGAAACCGTTTTTTCTTAACTCGTGTCGAAACACTTTTTTCAAAAATGTTAGGTAGATATGATCCTCAGGAAATACATCTGAAGTACCTTGGAGTCTATTTTCGACGGTTGATTCCATATGTTGTGTGGTGGAAGTAAGTAATACAGTATAGTATAGCTAAAAAAAGAGCTTTTCAAAGTTGTTTTCAAATAATTTTCTTATACAATACTGCAAATATTTATAAGTATATTATATGCAAGAAATTAACAGAGCTCTGTTTCAGTATTTAAATAATTTTTCGAGCAATGAGATTATAGCTCTCATCAGTCCTATATTCGCAGATCTTCCCATATTTTTTATCCCAATATTTTTGGTTTGATACTGGATATATTTCAGCTACTTTGAAAAAAATCAAGAGAAAAAATGTAATCTTATATATATATTCTATTGATGTGTAATAGCTATAGTAATAGCAATCATCATACAATCATTTATACATCTTGAGAGACCAGAAACGGCAATAACGAATTCTGGAAGACTTTTATTATCACATATACCGGATGCGAGTTTCCCATCTGATCATGCCGGAGTCAGTGTAGCATTTCTAACTTGAATACTGCTTGCAGGGTTTAGAAGAGTATTTTGGATATACCTTCCATTTGTAATTTTGATGCTCTTGTCACGAGTAGTTGCAGGAGTGCATTGGCCATTTGATATAGTAGCATGAACCGTAGTATGAATTATTTCAGCATATATTGCACTCAGATACCTCCCAAAAATAAAATTTGTAAAAAATCTAAATTCTCTGATAATGAATCTATTATCTAAAATATATTTATAAAATGAGAAACAGCTCAACGACACGTATACTATTCGCTGGATGAGGAACTGGTTGACATATTACTCCTATCATAAGTTTATATAACTATATAAAAGAAGAAGATAAAAATATTAAGGCTCTTTGGCTTGGTGAGAGAGATTCACTTGAACAAGAAGCTGCCCTCAAAAATAATATCGAATTTCACGATGTCGCTGCTGGGAAAATAAGAAGGTATTTTGATGTGAGAAACTTTTATGAGCCACTCAAAAATCTTACAGGTTTTTTTCAGGCTCTTTATTTTATTCTAAAGTTTAAACCAACTCTCATATTTTCAAAAGGTTGATACGTATCTCTCCCGGTATGTCTTGCAGCATTTGTACTAAGAAAAAATATATATATACACGAATCAGATACTGTCATGGGTTCAGCAAATTCATTTGCATCACGATTTGCTACAAAAGTATTTTTTAGTTTTCCAAATAAGAAAATAGATGGAAAGAAATATATACACTCTTGACCTCTCGTAAATCCTGAGCTCCTTGATGGACTGAAAAATATGAAACCGGACGAAAATGAGCGACTCAGTGTACTGGTAATAGCAGGAAGTCAGGGGTCTCAAAAAATATTTACAAACCTTCTTGAGATACTTCCAGACTGTAAAGATATAGATTTTAATATTATTCTTGGAACTCAAAACTCAGACTTTAAGTCGAGATTTGATAATTATCTCAATGTAAAAACGCATGGCTACATTTCGCAGGCAGAGCTCGGAAAAGTTATGAAAAATAGTGATATTGCTATCACTCGATGAAGCTCTACCCTTTGGGAATTATACTATTTTGGGATTCACTCTATTATTATTCCCCTTAAAGCAACAGGATGAAATCATCAAACACATAACTGAGAGTATTTTAAAAAAGAGTTTGAATCTGATCTCTTAGACGAAGACAGTGACACACTGAATTTAGAAATATTTAGAAAACTTCAAAGCTACAAATCACTTCGAAAAGCAAAACTCAATCTTGAAGGATTCCTCGATGGACTCAAAAAGATAGAATCAGAAATTACATAGAAAAATATAAAAGAGCTTGTAATAAAGCTCTTTTTTTGCGTGTGAAATAATAGTATGATACTATTTGTAATATATTATTTTTATTACTAAAGTATGACACATAAAATAGAGGCATTTTTGGATAATCTCCAAGCTCAAAGTACACTTGGAAAACTACTGCTCCCATTGCTCGTATTATTTGGAATAATCATTTCTGTAGTATTCTTTTCCGGAAGTGTTGTTTCTCTCACGGTTATTATAGGTGCGACACTTGCATTCTATATGGCTCTCAATATATGAGCCAATGACGTTGCGAATAATATGTGACCAGCTGTAGGATCAAAAGCTATTACTATTTGAGGAGCTATTATTCTTGCTTGAATATTTGAAGCTGCCTGAGCCATTATTGCAGGTGGAGATGTAGTACAAACTATCAAAGGCTGAATTATTGATTCTACAGCAATAGTAGATGTAAAAGTATATATAGGTATTATGCTCGCTACCCTTCTTTGATCGGCGCTTTGGATCAATATAGCAACCTATACTAAAAAACCAGTTTCAGCAACACACTCTGTTATAGGGTGACTTGTAGGTGCATGAATCGTAGCTCTAGGGGTTGATGTGATTCACTGGGAAAAAATAGTTGAAATACTTGCAAGTTGGGTAATATCACCGGTTCTAGGGTGAGGAGTTGCTGCCTTACTACTGTGGAGTATAGATAAAACTATTATGAAAAAAGAGTCTCGACATGACGCAGCTCAAACTTGGGTCCCTGTTTATATTGCTCTTATGACTGGGAGTTTCACTGCATACCTACTCTTAAAAGGTCTTAAACAAATTATACATCTCTCTGAACTTCACGCATTTGCTATGGGACTAGGAGCTGCACTTCTGAGTTATATTGTAGTGAGAAATCTATTGGTTAAATTTTCTGGTGTCTTTAAAAATTCAAAAAAATCAATTAATCATCTTTTTAACCTCCCACTTGTATTTTCAGCAGCACTTCTCTCATTTGCTCATTGAGCGAATGATGTAGCAAATGCTATTGGACCATTTGCTGCTATATACGACGCAGTAAGTTCTGGAACCATCGAAGCAAGTGCTGGAATCCCATTATGGATCATGATAATCTGAGCACTTTGACTCGCAATTGGACTTTGAATCTATGGTTCACAGCTTATTAGAACCGTTGGGAATGAAATAACAAAACTCAATCAAATTCGAGCGTTTTGTGTAGCACTCTCAGCAGCAGTTACCGTTATCGTTGCGAGTCTTCTGGGGCTTCCAGTAAGTTCAACTCATATAGCAATTGGTTGAATACTATGAATCTGATTTTTCAGAGAATGGCAAAAACGAGAATCTAAGAATGCTAAAATATATGTTGATAAATCTATACTCAAACAAATTCTTCTCGCTTGGATTATAACGCTTCCTGCTTCAGCTTTAATTGCAGGTTTAAGTTATACAACTATCATATATTTTCTATAAATAATCTTTATGATTAAAAGACTTTCTCATTTTAGAAAGTCTTTTTTTTTATGCATTAATATCATAATACTAAAAATTATTTTTAGATAACAAAAAAAATAAATTCGTCAAGATGTTCTCTTACTTAAATCTTACAATTAACTACACATTTAAAATTTTCTGTGCTACTATTTATATATAGCTAGAAGTACTTCAAAATAAAGTTGCTTCTACTGTGACATTATTTTTTAAAACAAAAATACAAATATGGGATCTGCACTACTCTCTAGACTCTCTGGTTTCTCTGCAATTAATTTAACAGAACTCAATGCTACAGCAAGTTATCTCAAACGAATAGATAGAAAATTTCTACTTACTGAAAAAGAGTTTCTCAATATTCTGGAAGACCTTTCAGAAGATTTCCGATCACTAGAAATTGATGGAAAAAGAGTTTTCCTCTATGATAACGTATATATGGATACAGCTGATTATCTCTTCTACCACCAACACCAAGATAAAGTCCCTTCTCGAACAAAAATTCGAACGAGACACTATACTGACGCTGGAGATCTCGCATTTTTTGAATACAAACAAAAGGAAAATGGTATCACTAAAAAGTTTCGATACCAATTCCCTGCTGATGAACATGGGACTATGACTAAAGGAAAAAAGAGATTTTTTGAAGGAGTGTTCCAAAGCCTCTATAGTGAAAAAGCTCCAGATATCTCTCCCGCTATGCAAACGAAATACAATAGACTCACACTCGTGAGTAAGTCAGGAGAAGAGAGACTCACTATTGATTTCAACATCTCAGTAAAAGATCTTCGAAACGTAAAAGCCAAGGATATTAAACTAAAAATTTAGTAATCATCGAAAGTAAATCACTCTCTGATAACTGTAAAAGTTTAGGAATCATCGAAGGTCACGGAATAAAACGGGCAAGTTCATGTTCTAAATATTCTCTTTGAGTTGTATACTCAGGTCTCGTTGAAAAATGGTCTCATTTCCAAACAACTATCAACAAAATACAAGAAATTAGAATGGAAGTTGTAAAAAAGAAACGTCAAAAATCTATGACAAATGTAGAAGAAACCGTAAATTCTCAATTCAAGAAAACTTCACTTGAACAAGTAAAACAAACAGCATAATAATCAAAAAACTCTCAAATCATATTGAGAGTTTTTTGATTTATAAAATTAATTAGGACAAAAAAATACTCTCAAGAATAAGAGTATTTTTTTAATCTATATTTAAATATGGTATCCCATAATGTTTAAAAATCTTACGTGAACCCCCGAGCATTTGTTCATAATCTTGGAGATCTAATTTTTCTACCCAGCCTTGAATCGTAACACCGTCTGGTCATTCTATTTCAAGTAACTCTGGAATCCCTTCATACATATCAAAATCAAACTCCATATTTTCAAGTGTGTAAGAAACTCTATGTTTCTTCTTTTCTCTTGTTTTTTCCATACCATATTTCTCAAGAACTTTTGCAAAGCTCTCAATATTAGATATTTGAGTTTCGTGTTCATCTTTTGCTACCACTCACTCTTTTTTCTTTATTTCTTTTCGTTTATTTTTGATAGTATAGATGTGTTCTTCTCACTTTTGTCTCAGACGAAACATTCTCCCATTTGCGTCCATTTTATTCTTTGGAGCATCATCTGGAAAATCATAATAGATATCATGAATAAATCATTCAAAGGATTTTTTTGCTCACATTGCCTCTAGTTTCGATACTATTTCTTCTTTGTTTATTTCGAGTATTTTTATTTCTTTTTCTAACATGTATTTTTGTAATAATTATATGTTTGAATTATAGCATAGTTTTATAAAAAAATAAAACCCAAAAGTGGGTTTTATTTTTTTATGCTCTGAGTCTAATTGCAGGAGAAGCATTAATATTTCAAACATTTCCATCATTCCACTCAACACTTCAATTTCCATCTACATTATAATATCTCTTATATTGATCATCTAATCAATAATGATCAAACAATCATCTTGAACCATCTGTGAGTAATTGTTTCTTCTGAAGTTTCAGTTTCTTTATAATATATTTTATTGCATTATTATCATCACACTCAATTTCTAAAAATTCTGGTATTCCATTTTCATAATTATCAATATCTAATTTTGCGTGTACGAGCTTCTTTCTATACATAAAAGAAATACTATAAGATTTTCTTTTTTTAGATTTCTCTCGAGATTTCTTTAATCATACATTTCAAAGGAATTCTCAAAAAATTATTGAGTCATTGACTTCAAATTCTTTTTCAAAACATTTTCTAGATTCAATTTCTCATTTTTTTGTCTTAGTTTGAGATTCATCAATTTTTCTTTTAATAGTATAGAAGGTCTCATGTTCTCAAGAGATACTAGTTTTAGTTCGAATTCTTAGACTTCTTTTAGATCATTTTCATAATTTTTGTCTATCAAGTCTGAGGTTTTCATCATCATAATATTCATCCAAAATACTCACCTCTTCATGTTCTTCAATAGATACATTATCATCTCATTCTTGCCATGAAAAAAGTGACTCAGAAACATGAGCTGCTGAAGTATCTAAAACTTTAATTTCGTTTTCTTCTTCATAGGTATTAATTTGATTTTCACTAAAATCTAAGAGTCAAAAAGATTTTGCAACCATAAAAAATGAGGTCAGTGCTTTGTCTTGAAGAATATTAAAAATATCTTCACCATGAGCTGTAGGAACATCTTTATAATTATGATTTTGTGGAATAAATCATGAATGTTGTAGTTTTTCTAATACCCAATTAATATAGAGCCTATAACTCAAACTTGGTTTAATGGTTCCTCTAAAATATTTTCATACTATCTTCCCTTTGAGGACTTTTTCAATTTCTTCTACCACTTTTTTTATTTCTCCACCAATACTTGTAATAGTAGCTATACTCTCTTTTCAAGAGTGTTCTTGTAAATATTGAGATATGATAAGATTTACATCTGCAACAACATCCTCAGATAAAATACGGATTATTCATTGAGCTCATTCTCGAGAAAGAATATCTTTAATTATAGTAGACTCGTCAGAATCTTGTCCTTGAAATAATCAGAAAGGGCCAGTATCTAATGCCATAATAAGTGTATTGAACATAATATATATTATACAATATACTAAAAAATATATTTAAGGCAAAGCAATGTTTAAAAAACAAGCTTATATTTGCTTTAAAAAATATATATTTATGATGCTATATATTATAATCAATAAAAGAAATGACTGACCTATACTGTGACATTATAGATAATTACTGAGATATGGCTTTTGCTATCAAGGTAATCAATACCTACACCTTTGAAAAAAAAGAACAGAGTTTTCGATTCTTTTCCAATAACAGAGATCTCTATGATGTATTTTCAAAAAATCTTTTAGAAAGTGCTCAAGTAACATATTATAATCTGAGTGAGGTACAATCCTATACTCCAAGCTCAAAGATACTCAATTTGTTTGAGATAGAGATACATTACTCATTTTTAGAGTCTTTTGAGTTCCCTATTCATCTGACTGATTTTACATATTTCTCTCTTGAAGCGAAAGACTGAATCTATAAACCATGAATAATAGAGTATCACGATAAAATATCAACGCACAGTAATTTGACCGTGAAACATTTTAGTGTTTCACTTCTAAATTTTACCTGAGGGGCATTTTCAGAAAAAATTTACCAAACAAAAATATTAGAAAAAGAATATTTTTTAGAAAAATATCATCTGAATACAAATAAAAAATGGATCTCAGTTTTCTGTTATCCTGAAACTCAAAGTGAACTTGAAAAAACATGATTTTTTGAATCATTTTGAGACGATTATATATTTTTAAGCTTTTGAAAACAAGTACTTTCATATAAAAATAGTATGACTCTGCCCTTTCTTTCAATGCAAGAATACGCATCTCTCCTGCATTATTGTGAATGAAATATAGTACGGTGAGAAAATAGTATGATTAACGCTATGGAATCTTGAAAACCATTTTACTGGGATATTTATAAAGAGAATAATGGTGCACATAGAGAAAAAATACACGATTTTTGTGAATATTTAAAATTGAATTGATACTGAGATGAATATGTTAGAGCTCAAAAATTATGAAATTTAGAGTATAAATATGGTGTAGTACATAAAATATTTACACAAAAAAAAGAGAGTTAAACTCTCATTTTTATTTTGCACGTTCTGAATATTCACCAGATTCTGTATTGACCATAATATCTTCTCCTTGTTCAACAAATCCTGGGATTTTTATATTAAGTCCAGTGTTAGTAACTGCGTCTTTCATAACTTTTCAGTCTGCCGTATTTCACTTCACTCCAGGATCACAGGTTTCAATAGTGAGTCTTACTGATGTAGGAAGGGAAATTCAGATGAATTTTCCTTCGTATTGTTGTACATCAACAATCATACCTTCTGTGAGATAATATTTATTATCTCAGATATTATCTTCTCAAAGCTCTATTTGTTCAAAAGTTTCGTTATTCATGAAGAAATATTCTCCAGCTGATTCATAGAGATACTCAAATTTTGCCCTATCGAGTGTCACATCATCCATTTTTACTTCTCAATCAAATTGTCTATCCACACTATTTCCTTGTATAAGGTTTTTAAGTCTCAGATTAATGGTTGTTGCTCCTCGTCCACCTCTTCTATATTCAAATTTAACGACAAGATATAACTCGTTATCTATCCTCAGAACTGTTCCCAATCGTGATTGAAATGCTGTTTTCATACTTTAAAATAATTTATAATACCCAAATAGTATCGAAAATCGTTAAAAAGCAAGTTTTGAAAAAAATCTCAGAAATATTTCTGAGATTTTTTTGAGTTTTATTTTTCCATCCTCTTCAGTCCAATTCTCCCCTTTGCAAGATCAACTTGAATAATTTCAAAATCAACCATTTCATCTACCTTAACTATATCTTCGATTTTTTCTACTTTTTCTTTTGAGAGTTTTGAAATATGTATCATTCCTGATTGTTTCCCTCTAAATTCTACAATGGCTCCAACTCCATCAATTATTTTAACGATTTTCCCAGAACTAATAAATCAAACTTCTGGAACCCAAAGGAGTTCAGTAATAACTGCAATGGCAGCTTTTCAAGAGTCTTGTGTTTTTGCTGTAATCGTCGTGAGTCCATCCTCAGCAATTGAGATAATGACATCGTGCGTCGCTTGGATTTTTTGAATGGTTTCTCATCCTTTTCCAATAACTGTTCTAATTTGAGATTCAGCTATTTGCATACTCATAATAAGTGGAGCGTATGGAGAGAGTTCTGGAGCAACTTCTGCTTGTGTCTTCAGCATTTCACCCAGAATATACATCGTAGCAGATTCACCTTGAATAAAAGCCTCTTCAAAGACCTTCATTTGCAGTCATTTAATCTTGACGTCCATTTGCATAGCCGTAATCCCTACAGATGTTCGTGCTACTTTGAAATCCATATCTCATAAGAAATCTTCTTGCGCTTGGATATCTGAAAGTATTTTATATTCTCCGCTCTCTTCATCATATATCATCCCCATAGCAACTGCTGAAACTGGTCTTTTAATTGGGACTCACGCGTTCATAAGACTCATCGTAGAGCCACACACAGATGCCATAGAACTTGATCCATTACAGGTCGTAACTTCTGATACTGTTCGTATCATATATGGGAACTCAGCTTCACTTGGGAGAACTGGTTCAAGTGCTCTTTCAGCAAGTCGTCCGTGTCCGATTTCTCTTCGACCAGTTCCTCGCATCATTCTGACTTCTCATACTGAATATGGAGGAAAGTTATAATGATGTATATATCTCTTTGTAGATTCATCAAACATCCCATCAACGAGCATATTATCCTCAGGTCCACCTAGAGTACAGATATTAAGGACTTGTGTCATTCCTCTTTGAAATAATGCTGAACCATGGGTTCTTGGAAGGAGTCATACTTCTGATTTTATTTTTCTCACTTCATCTGTTTTTCGACCATCAAGGCGAGTTCCCGTACTAAGAATATTTTTTCTCATGACTTCTTTTACTCTTTTATAGACCATTGCACCAACTCCTGAAGTGTCATCGTCTTCACTTAAATACTTTTTTTCTAGAAGATAATCACGTGTTTCAACATCAAAAGTATCAAGTACTGCTTGAAATTCTTTTTTTCCAACATTGTAGAGAGATTGCATTTTTTCTTCTGTCAAAAAATCTCTCACAGTATCATATAAACTCGTATCCGGAAGATTAAAACTTGGTTCAATCAAGTGAATTACTCCATACTGTGCTTCATAAAATTGTTTGAAATCAAGTTGTGCTGCACACAAGTCTTTTACAATGCTATGAGCATGAGATAAAGCATCCAACATTTGTTTATTTGAGACTTCACTTGCTCAAGCTTCTACCATAGTAATAGCATCAGATGTCCCAGCAATGACAAGATGAAGTTTTGCATTTTTTTCTTGTTCAAAATTTGGTTCAAATGTGTAGCTATCATCTTGATTTAAAACTATTTTCACTCCTGAAACAGGTCATTCAAATGGAGCTCCTGCAACCATAAGTGCAAGTGATGCTGAAGTTATTCCCCAGCTTCCCATTTCACAGTTATTATCACTTGAAAGAGTTGTTGCGATAATTTGAGTATCGTTAATTATCCCTTTTGGGAACATGGGTCTGATAGGTCTATCAATCATTCTAGAAGTAAGCGTTGCAGCGTCACTTGGACGAGCTTCACGTTTCATAAATCTATTTCCTCCTATCTTTCCAGCTGCATAATATTTTTCTTGATAATCAACAACCAGTGGAAAAAAGTCAGCTTTTAGATTGAGTCCAACTTCCTTTATGCCTGCAGTCGTGAAGAGCATATTTCCTCCCTCATCACTCATAGTAATCGCACCATTTGCGAGAAGTCCTAATTTTCCTGTTTCAAAACTGAGTTTTTTTCCAGCAATAGTATACTCTTTTTTGAGAGGTTGCATGGTAATAGCCGTGCTATCTGAAAGTCCGTACATACACAATAATTTAAAAAATATAGCACTTGAAATATATCATAAAACTTATGCAAAACTCTTAAAGATATAAGAATTTCAAATAAGCCTTTTATATATATTCAAGCTTAAAAAGAGTATAAGCATAAGAAGCAAAAAGTAAAAAAACTCTCAATACTGAGAGGTTTTTTTGTTAACTCGTCGGACATACAACTCACCATTTAGGTTGACGATTTGTTTTTGGAGTCCAAGCTGGTGTCTCTGTATCAAATCAAGCTGGTATACTGGCAAATTGTGAAACACACCATGTACTTAGATCCTGATTAAAAGATGTAGCTCAATACAATAGTGATGTCATTATGGTAACATTCTTTGTATTCCACGATGAAATATTTCAATTAAATTGTGAAGCTCAAATAAACATTCAGTTCATGTTCGTAACACTACTCGTATCCCAGGCCTTATAAGTACTTCCATCTCATCTTGTAATAATTTTTGTATTTATGTCTTGATTAAATACTATAGCTTGATTAAACATATTTCTCATTGAAGTAATTTTACTCGTATCCCATGAAGATATATTTTGATTAGATTTTGCAGCTGTTCTAAACATATTATATGCATTTACTGCTTTTATAGGTTTCCAGTTTCAAATATCCTGATTAAATTCTCTCGCATCTTGAAAAGTACTTTCGAAATTTGTTACATTTGAAACATTCCAAGCTCAAATATTTTGATTAAATACTAATGCATTATAGAATAAGTAGTCCATTTTCGTTACATTACTGGTATTCCAATATCAAATATCTTGATTAAAACTACCTTGGTTATAAAACAAACCTGCCATATCAGTGACTTGTCATGTAAAAATATTGTAACTTGAGTTAGCAAATGTGTAAACATTACTGTCAGGTCATGTTAAAGAATATGTAGCGTTTCATCACACTGTTCCGCTAGAAACAGATTTCAACATTGCAGTATCTACAATGAGCATATTTAAACATTCTCCACCTGTTCCTATTTTTCAGACATTGAGAGAATCATAACAATCAATAGAAGGTCAAGTACTTGATGATGAACTTACTAAATTACTAGAATCAATTCCAGATTTATTATTTAGGAGTATTTGATCAACAACAGCTATTTCACTCCCTGTTTTGTTTTTCAGGTTATCATATTGTTGATTCTCAGAAATATTTGAGTTTGTGTAGTATGAAATAATATTTTCTCAAAACAATTGTTTTTCGCTAGTGTTTGCAAGTGAAATAGTTGGTCCAGAATATAAAACAGGTGCGGTAACACTCGTAAGTACTCAAGGAGTGAAACTAATTCATTCCTTAAGTGTTTGTCACTGTGGTATAAAATTAGTAAGGTTTCAAGGAAGATTTTTTGAATTTTTAATTGAAAAGCTTTGGTTTGCAAAGATTTGCTCAACTGTAACATCTACTATTTCACTTGTTATTATAGTTGGAACTCAAAGTATATATACAAAATCTGATTCTTGAATCGCAACTATTTCTCTATTATAGTTTCACACAATATTAGTGTAAAAAGTATTAGCTGCATTGGCTTGATTCGTCATGAAATTAAAGCTCGTAAGTGGACTCTCACTTATGGCTCAAAGTTCATACTCTTGTCTTGTATTCGTCGTAGAATATGCATACGGAGATCACAGTAGTGGATCAGTAGGAGTTTCAGAAATTCTTTGTACCGTATTTCTTGTAGCATCTCCAAAGACTCCTTGTTTCCAAGCGAGTGAACCTGAGTATGTTACATTAATAAAATCAGTTGGATCTGGATAATATCATTCTGTTGTTTGAAAAAATTCAAGTGCTCTTTGAATCGTAGCTAAATCAGAAATTCGTGCTGATTCACGTGCTGTTACGGAGTATCATTGGAGTGAAATGAATCCTATCGTCCCTAGAATTGCGAGAATCGTGATAACAACTATGAGTTCAACAAGTGTAAAAGCTTGTTTCTTGAAATAATTCATAAAATTGTACTTATAAAAAAACTAATACTGTATTTATAAGGATTAGGAAGCTGCTTGCAAGGAGTTCAGGTTGACGAAATCTCATTCATATCTAGCAATATTTTTTATTAACCTCTTTTTAATAATTTTCTCATTTTTCTGATACTGAGTTTTCCTGTTGGAAGTTCCTTCATATTTGCGAACTTAACAATTCATCTCTCAGAAAGAAGTATAGCAATCGGTCTTGTAACCTCTATATGAGCCAATACAATATTAATCATTACCATAATCGGTACTGAAAGCAACATACCTGTTGGTCCCCAAATCGTACCCCAAAATATAAGTGAAATAAGAATTACGAGTGGGCTCAGGTTTAGTTTGTTTCCCATAAGTCGTGGTTCGATGATATTTCATATCAAGACTTGAGCAGAAATCATAAGAACTAGAAAAATAAAAGTAAGTGACAGTGACTCAAATTGGATCAGTGAAAAAATAACTGGAAAAAATACTGCAATAATAGAACCTATGTTTGGAATATAGTTCAATAAAAAAATAAGAAATGCCCAAAATATTAGAAAATCTAGTCCGAAAAAGTACATGATCATAAAACTTATAAATGCTACCAAGAGACTTACTATTGTTTTTATAAGAAAATATGACTTTACATCAGCCTGAACCTGATCAAATATTTTGAAAAATGCTCCTCTATCTCATCCAGCAATAATTCTCATTTTATTAAAAAATGATTTACTCTCCAAAAGAATAAAAATAGTAAAAAATAATATCATTCCAGTATTTTTCACTATATTAGCAATAATCGCTGCAGTTTGAGAAAATATATAGTTTAAATCTAATGAATCCATTATTTGACTACTCAATACCGTTCCATCAATATTATATTTTGATGTCAGCGTATTTATGATATTGCTAAGTTTCTCTTCATAACCTGGAGCTCCTAAGATTATTTGCTCAATATTTGCATTAATTATTTGAGATACAAGGTAGAAAAAAAGTCATATCGTAACAAGTGAACACACAAGTGAGAAATATGAAGGAACTCACATATGTTTGTAAAATCCTGAAAGTGAAAGTATTATAAAGGATAAGAGTATTGCTATAACAAACGGGATAATTATGGGAGCTCAGATATAGAGTACATATACAAAAAATCAGAGACTAATAAGTCACAAATTGATTGCTATAAATGATTGATACTTTGTTTTCATATATTACGTTATTAATTATTCACTTATTTGCCAATACTCTCACCTCGAATATATCTCAGAACCATCAGCTGAAGTAATCGCTGGAAATATGAGATCACACTTTCGTACATCAGCTAGAAAATCTACGCTTGCACTACATGGACAGGTTGTGCAAATGGCATTTCAAAAGATACTTCCTATATCTGGATTATATAAACAGGTTCTAGCTGGATTAAATGTCGGGATGCATGCTCCATATCCAGTATCTGGGGAAATATTTTCACAACTATACGCACTTGGGCACTGATTTGTATTTTGACACTGAGTTTCTAAAATCGGACATCAAAGATTATTAGCTGTTCCAGCTATGAGTGGGCACATATCTTCACAGTTTCAGATTCCATCTCAGTCGCTATCTTGTAAACAAGCTTCCCCATCCAGAACTTGAATAATAACTGTCGCACTTGCAGTTTTTCATAAAGAATCTGTAACAACAAGTAATACATTATACGTTCAACTACTTTGATACAAATGATCTATATTAGACGCATAAAATGGAGTAGAGCTATCTCAAAATGACCATTCATAAGTATAAGGTCCTTGTCATCCAGAAATTCTCGCATTAAAATTTACAAGTAAATCTTCATAACCATAAATAGGTGTAGCATCTATATCAACGCTGAGTCATTCAGTTGCACTGGTATCAGTTACTATATACGTCATTTGTTCTGTTGCAGTTTGACCACATCCATCAGCAACAACGAGTTCAATATTCCAAACTCAGCTTTCTAAAAATGAAAAATTATCTACATATCTCCCTTGAGCTTGTATGCTCTGAGTGGTTCACTCCCTGTTAAATTTCCAGTTGTATTTTATAGTTCCAACCTTGCAGCTTGTATCAACCTCTCACAAGAAATCAAAAATATTATTTCAATTATCTTCCTGATTAGAAAAATATATTTCCTTACAATTTGTATCTTTTGGGGTACAAGTGTCATCAAACACATCTATATCTAAATCTATATATGTGACTTGCTTCGTTGGATATACAGTATAATTCATTGTTTCACTTCACGTATTTCCACATCAATCAATGACATCGAGTTGAATGCTCCACAGTCAATCTAAAGGAAATGCTCTATTATCCTGAAATAATCAAGTGGCAAGCGTCTTTGTTCCACTCTCTAGATGTTCGAAAGTCCAATTATATTTTGTCACTCAAATATTACAACTTGTATCTACCTTTCAGGCAAAATCAAAAATATTATTTCCATTTGTTTCTCCACTTGTAAAATCAATCGGAGTACAATTTGCATTTACTCATGAACAGGTATCATCAAATACATCAATACTCACATCTATTTTTTGAACCTTTGGAACAATATAGGTCATCTCTTCGCGAGCTGATTGTCAACATCCATCTCTCACTTCGAGAGATATTTTCCATACTCCAGCATCTAAAAATGAAAAGTTATCTACATATCTTCATTGCCTTGAAATAACTTGTGAAGTTCCCTGCAATTGGAATTTCCAATTATAACTTATATTTCAAACCTTGCAGCTTGTATCTACATTTCAAGCAAAATCAAAAATATTATCACCGTCTGTTTCATCACTGGAAAATGATATTTCCTGACAATTTGCATCTATTCAAATACACCCATCATCAAATACATCTATATCAGCATCAATATAATTCTTTGTTGTCTCTGGATAAACAGTATAGGACATTTGTTCACTTCACGTATTTCCACATCCATCACGAACCTCTAGTGTAATATTCCATAATCCATCAATATCAAAAACTTTGTTATCTTGATACACTCCGTTTGATTTTCTCTCCGTTTGAGAGGCACTATGAGTATAGGTCCAATTATATGTAATGATTCATATCTTGCAGCTTGTATCTACTTTTCAAGCAAAATCAAAAATATTATCTCCATCATCTTCTCAACTAGTGAAATCTATTTTTTTACAGGTATTATTTCCTAGAGTACAATTATCATCAAAAACATCAATATCAACATCTATTTGTTGGCTTACAGTTTCAGTAGAAGACTCAGGAACAAAAATAGTTGAAAATACTTCACTACTTTGACCACAAGTATCAGTGACTCTTAAAATAATTCTCCATTCTCATGAATCTTGAAACTCAAAATTATCTATAAATTCTCAATATTTAAAAGTTTCTTGTCCAGTTGATTGATGTATAAATCTCCAAACATATCAACTTGGTTTTGTGATTCCAGACTCACAACTTCCCTGCGCGTCTGCATGAAAATCATAGGTATTTGAAGGATCTTTAAGATCTGAAAGTTTACAATCTACTTGTCATGGAGTACAAGTTTTTTCAAATATATCCAGCGCAAGAGCAAACTCATCTTGTGTGACTTCATTACAACTATTCGATTTGAGTGCAATATATGACATCCTGAGAAACTGCTCCTTAGTTATTGATTGTTTTGGATTGATATTTCACTGTGCGTCAGTTTCTAAGAGTTTTAATACTTTTTCATTTCAACTTGTGTCATATTCTGTAATTTCATAAGTCATGGCTTTTCTTATATATCCATAGAAGGTATATGGATTTCCAGCACTGTCTTTAGCTCTGACATCACTTCACAGTGTTTCAGTTGTTGTTCCATTTAAGATACTTTCAATAACTACTTGGTTATCATTGATAGTAAAAATTCCAGAATTACGTAAAAGTACCGCAACTGCTTCTTCTAGATTAATACGATTACTTGGACAAAAAGGTCTTTCTCAAAAACGAGTTGTTCCATTCTCACAACTCTGAGATATATCATATCCACGAACATAGTTTTGTTTATCTGCTTCTGCAACGCAATAGAAATATGGATTACTCGCATTTATATCAAAATAGACATCTTTCCCTGTAAACTCCTGAATAAGCTCATAATCAGTGTGCGGAGCAATACAACGTTCACAAATAACTTCCATTGAGATTCAAACAAACTCATCTCGATTTAAAAATGTCTGAGGATTGAAACGTGATGATCCATCTGGGATGATCATTCCTCTATCATAGAGGGCTTGAAGTTCATCTCTATACTCGTAATCAGCAGAAATATCGCTAAAGATATCCTCAACAAGAGGAGTAGCTGTAAATCCAGGAACAAAAGTTAGTATCCAGAAGAGAAATATGTAAAGTATTTTTTTCAAAAATATTCTTATTTACTAAGTATTCACCGTAGCGTACATAACTATTCCTCACGCAACTGAAACATTGAGAGATTCTTTTTTTCCTAACATAGGTATCATAACTATTTCATCTGATTCATCAAGCAAAGTTCTTTGAACACCGTTAATTTCGTTTCATAATATAAGACAGATGTTTAATGGTGTATTATTATACAGGTTTTTATAATCTATACTTTTCTCATCCAGCTCTATACTGTATATAGTAAATCAAGATTTTTTAATGTAACGTAAACACTCTTGAGCACTTGAATAATATTCCCAATCTATAGATTTTTCTCAACCCAGTGCTGTTTTAGAAATTTCTTTCCGAGGAGGTGTGGGAGTACATCCAGTAAGAAAAATTTTTTGAAAACCAGATCCGTCAGCATTTCTAAAAAGAGCTCACACATTTTGCATGCTTCTGATATTGTCGAGTAAGAGAATTTTCATAATTTATTTATTGATTTATATACTCATATTGAAAAAAAAGCATGAAAAGTCAATGTATTCAAATAAAAATAAGCAGAGTGATGGATGAAAACATCTATTAGTCAAAATATATTTCAAGAAACTAGTACGTTTTGATTTATTATTTCAGCTATATAGAGTATACTAGATGTATATAACTATATAATATGTTTGAAACTCTTAGTATTATTTCTCTGTTGGTTGTACTATTTTCCATTATTTTATATTTTTGGAAAAAACGTTACAACTATTCCCGTACACTTAAGACGGTTTTTTTACGTGTGACACTTCCAAAAAAGAACTCTGATTCAGATGCAAAAAAGGAAACCACGAAAGATTTTAAAGAAATGGTTTCACTCATGGAGCAACTTTTATCCTCTTTGAAAAGTACACATTCATCTAAAATACTAACAAAAATTCTTGGCCAAGATATTCTTACTTTTGAATATATAGCTCATGATGGAGAAATACTCTTTTATGTAACCTGTTCAAAAGACTATAAAAAACTTTTGGAAAAACAGATTAATGGATTTTATCCAGATGCTATAATAGAAGAAACGAAAGAAGTGAATATTTTCAAAGACCGTACATCATATGCAAATACCTACCTCAATACTAAAAAGATATTTCCCTATCCAATAAAAACATATCAAAAACTTGAATCTGACCCAATAAATAACATTACGAATGCTTTTTCAAAACTAGAAGAAGATCAATCAGCAGCCATTCAAATTCTTGTAAAACCTATTGATGACGATTGGCAAAGTAAATCTACAAAGATATCAAGTACCATGATGCATTCTAAAAGTTCTCATTTTACTCTCAATCCTATTAGGATGTTAGTTTCACTCTTTGAAATGTTTTTTCAAAATAATGACAATGATGATAAAAGTTCTCAGGATAACAGTTCTAGTGCCCTCACACAAGATAGATCTAAAACAGTTGATGAGAAGTGAGATAAAACTGGATATGAAGTAATTATTAGAGTTATTACAACCGGAAATAAGCAAAACGATACTGAAATAGAACTGAAAAATATAATAAGTAGTTTTACACAGTTTTCACATCCTGACTTCAATAAATTCTACCCCACGATTCGACATAATCAGAAAATACTTATCAAAAACTATATTTATAGATATTTCACGAAGCCATTTTGGCTTAAAAAAATGATTTTAAATACTGAAGAACTTGCTTCGATATTTCATTTTCCACATATAAGATATAATGAAACACCTGAAATAAAATGGCAAAACTTCAAAATAGTAAAAGCACCAAAAGATATGCCAAAAGAATGACTTTTACTCTGAGAGAATATTCATAGAGGAGTAAAAAAAGAAGTCAGAATCAAAACAGAAGATAGATTTAGACACTTTTATGTTATTGGGCAAACTGGTACTGGTAAATCATCTATTTTACAAGCAATGGCACGTCAAGACTTTGTCAATGGAGATGGTCTTGCTATTATGGATCCTCATGGTGATTTGGTAAAAGATTTACTCCCATTTATTCCAAGAGAAAGAGCTGATGATGTCATCATATTTGATCCATCTGATGAGAGTAGACCAATTGGTCTCAATCTCTTAGAAGCACTTCCCGAAGAACGAGATATGGTAGCACAAGATGCAACTAATATAATGATAAAACTATTTTGAAACGAAGTATTTGGCCCAAGACTTCAAGATTATTTTCTCAACTGAGTTTTGACTCTTATGGAGTATCCCCAAGGTTGAGCCCTCACAGATATTATCAGACTCTTTACGGATGATGATTTTCAAAAAGATCATGTCAGAAATGTAAAAAATCCAATCGTAAAAGCATGGTGGGAAAAAACCTACGCTTCTATGTGACAAAGAGAAAAACAAGAAATAATTCCGTATTTTGCAGCTAAATTCTCAGGGTTTATCACAAATGCTACTATGAGAAATATTATCTGACAGACAAAGAGTTCGTTTAATATTGCTCAGTCAATGCAAGAGGGGAAAATTATTCTTCTTAATCTTTCAAAAGGTTTAATCTGAGACCTCAATTCTCAACTCCTAGGTATGATTGTGGTGAGTAAAATACAAACAGCTGCGATGCAACGTCAACGAATGGAAAAAGAAGACAGAAAGGATTTCTACCTTTATATAGATGAGTTTCAAAACTATGTCACTCCATCAATAGAATCTATTCTCTCTGAAGCTCGAAAGTATCGACTCTGACTTGTTCTGGCTCATCAATATCTTGGTCAACTAGAAAAATCTGACGCGCTCACAAAATCAAGTCTCAATCTTAAAAACGCGATTTTCTGAAATGTATGATCAGTCATGAGTTATAAAGTTGGTCCAGAAGATGGAGAATTTATGGCAAAGTATTTTCAACCTACATTTTCTGACGCAGATCTTATTAATATGGATAAATTTAAATGAGTTATGAAACTGGCTATCGATAATCAACCTTCTACACCTTTCTCAATTATTCCAACTAATCCCTACTTGGAAACCTGAGATCCTAAAATAGCAAAAGCTTTTATAGAACTATCTCGATTGAAATATTGACGAGACAAAGCATTTGTCAGTAAAGAAATAGAGTATAGAATTTGAATAAAGTAACTACCTATGACAGATTCACAAAACATAGAACTTCTTCAAAAAAAACTGAAGCATGCCCAAGAATGGATGGCTCGAGAAATAGAAAACGCAGAACAAGTACGTAAAAATAAGCTTATCAAAGATAATGCAACTATTATTTGAAAAGAGTTTAATGTAACACAAAAGATACAATATTTTTTAGAAGATTTTTCACCTCAAGATATTCCACAGTGAACTATAGAAAATATAAGGTCCTCTGAAATACTATTTGAGCATATTTTAGAGGGCTACCATCTCGATGGGACAGCTGTAATAGTAGGATACCAAAAAGTACTAGATCTTTTAGTAGAAATAAAAATAACTGAGTGATTTCGTAAGTTTATTCAAGAAAAGTGAATCTCTCATGCTCCAGAAAATAAAGTTCTTGAAAAGAGTTTTTATGCCATAAATGCAAATCATTATACTCTGTGACTTTGAAGACTCTATCAGGCACTCCAAAAAATTAAAAATAATAAAATAGATGGACTTTACTTGTTGCATTTTTCTCAGTATATTCACTCTCACTCATCTTTAAAAAAATCCTTGCTTGAAAGTGATTTTTTCCTACAATTAGAGCAACTTGTAAATTCAAATGCTGTCTGAGAAAAAAGACATCAATGAAGTCTCAGTTTACAGGATACAAAAATATGTAGAGAACTTTGTATTTGAAATTTGTATGAGAAAAACTGCCTCATTTACATATTATTAAATACTGATTAATATACTTTTTTCACAAATAAAATATGAAATTTTTACTTGTTGTTCCAGCAATTATCTTCATTGCTCTATTGATTATAAATATAGGTATTTTTTCACTTACGAGAGAAATTAATTTCTTCTGGCTCTTTCGTTTTGATATTCCTGTGGTTATTACTATCACTCTATTTTTTATTATCTATATGCTCATGATTTGGGCAGGCCTGAGTTTTGGAAAGGTATTTACAAATAGAAGAATAAAAAGTTTAGAAACCGAAGTCTACGAGCTCAAATCAAAACTCTTAAATAAACAAGGGGAACTCATTAAAAATATAGAAGACAAATTTGATAAAAAACTCTGAGAATTCAAACAAGATTCTGATAAAAAATTAGAACTCACAAAAAAAGAAACTGAAAAAGTAGTCAGCAATGTAAACTATGATTTCAGTACCATCAAAGATAGACTTACAAGAATGGGAAAAAAATAATTTTAAAATCCCATTATATACTTCCTACAAAACTTATGTTTTACATCGTCCCTACTCCCATTTGAAACCTTGAAGATATGACCTTTCGGGCTGTTCGTATTTTACAAGAGGTAGAATATATTGCATGTGAAGATACGAGAACTTCATGAGTGCTTCTCAAGCATTATGATATTCATACTCCAACACTTTCATATCACTCACACTCTTGAATAGCAAAAGTTGAAAAGATTATAGATATGCTAGAAAATGGAAAATCTGTAGCTCTTATATCTGATGCGTGAACTCCAGGTATCTCTGATCCAGGTTATGCTCTGGTCCAAGCTGTCTTGGAAAAATGAATTGAGATCACAGCTCTTCCAGGTCCAAGTGCTGTAATTACGGCATTATCAGCGAGTGGAATGAGTTCTCATCATTTCTTGTATCTTTGATTTCTTCCAATTAAAAAGTGACGACAAACACTCTTAACACGTATCTCTGAAAACAAAACTGAAACAGTCGTTATTTATGAAAGTGTTCATAGGTTAGAAAAAACTCTTAAGGATATCTTAAAATACTTTTGAGCAGATCATCATATCGTAGTTGGAAGAGAACTCACTAAAAAATTTGAAAATTATCAAAGAGGAACGGTAACGGAAGTTATAGCTTATTTTTCAGAAAACCCAGGAAAAATAAAATGAGAATTTGTAATACTAATATAATCTCATGGATTTAGGCACATCTTTACGTAAAAATGCTCGAGATGAGATAACTGTGTTATCTATAATTGCGCTCAGTGTCCAGGAAGTATATAAAAATATAACTTGAAATACTGTGAGTGTAAAATCAGTTCAAATTAAGTGAAAGAAGATATTTATAAAAACTGATAACAAGCTCATAAATAGTGAGCTCTCACTACTTGTTTGAAATATTCATGAAATCCTTGACATGAAGATTACAAAACTTTGATTCCCTTCTCTCAAAAATATGACACTCAGTTTTATATAAAAAACTCTCAACTTTGAGAGTTTTTTTATATTTAATAATTTTATTGATTCAATTTTGTAAGTTCTATTTTATAACTCACCCCATCAATTATTATAATGTTAGAGTCTAGGCTATATTGCTGAGATATTTGGAGTGTATTAGCACTGAGTCAAGAAGCACTCACTCATCAAACTAATGACCCTACAGTCATAACTACTCCTGCTATAGCGAGTACTATAAATGTACTACTTTTTAGTTTCTCATCAAAAAATATGTAATAGCTTCGTATAACTGTTTCTATCATGCAATCGTATCAATTAGTAGTAATACATAGAGTATCTCATAAGTTGTTCATTGAGTCAAAAAAACTGTCTCAATTATGCAAATATCCTGAGTGAGCATTTTAAGATATTATTTTCTTTTTGTGAATAAGAGACCAGATCAAGAAACAGATAATAAATACTCCAAAACTTATAAAGAATCCACCATATCACGCGATAGATAATATGATTCAACCAAGGAAGAGTCCTACTACGTTTGCAAAATTCTGTAGGATTTTCATCGGTGCAGCTGAAGCATTTGCATCGATTTGTTTGAGTCACTTTTTTTCTGCGTAGGTCGTATTATAACTCTCTAGAAATGTAGCAACTGATAAACTCATACAAATAGAATACCCAACTGAGTTTAGGAGAGCTAGTGGCATAACTATGAGGAACTGAGGATCACTTGCGAAAAATCACATGATAATCAGTGATGAACCTGAGAGTATAAGTCACGCAACAGCAACCTTGTACACTCAAATTTTATCAGCAAGTTTTCAAAACATATCTTGCAGAGCAAAGGCAGGAATAGCAATAATACCCAGCAGAATAAAACTCCAACCTGACCGAACTTGATCTAAAAACTCAATAAGAAATGTTGAGGCAAAAGTATCCCAAAATCAAAAAGTTAACAACATTATAAATGACCAGTAGACAATGAGATAACTATGAGAAGCATATGAAAGTGTTTCATAAATTTCCTTGAAACTCTTTAATGTTTTCGACCTCATTTCAGAGAGAGAAATCATATCATCCGATATTTTAATCGGATTTAAAAATATAAATTTAGATTGAGAGAGTGTATTTTTTAAATCTATATTACTCACGGTTTTTACCACAACTTCCTTTGTTTTATTAAGAAATCAGGGCTTGAAATAAACCTGAAACTTTTTAACTTCATGAATATTGAGAGTTGTAGTTTCATTATCAAAGTAACGGTACATGAGTACAAATATAAGTACAATGATAACTAATATATGAAATATAATGAGTTTAGGAGAAAAGGTCAAAATAAATCAAGCAGTGAGAAGTCATAAAAATGACCCAATTCAGGTAAATAAATTATTTTGAGCGATAATAGACTTGTATTGATCAGGAGTAGCATTACTTAAGACATATGAAATATTTGTTATATCATTTACCTCCTTTGTGAAACCATAACACATTGCAGCAATGAGCAAAAGTAAAAGATTTAAAGCACTTCAAAGAAAAAACTGTAATACTCATTCTAACACTCAAGCATTTTCAGAGACACTCACAGCTATAAAGTTGGTAACTTCAAAAATAAAGTTTCAAAATATAAGAATAGCAACAACCTGTGATATAACTCACATGAGATAGAGCGTTTTTGATTTAAAGTAATACTGTAAAATACCAATAGGCACATCAAATAAAAATGCAAAGAGGTTCCCTAGTCAGAGAAAAATTCAAACGAGTGCAAGTGATTGGAGTTGAAGCGTAAAAAAATATACTGTGGTAAAATGAAACATCATCGTTGAGAAACTCAAAAGCCCCACTGTTAAATGGAGATTCCTTCGACGATTTCATGTAAGTCATCCATCAACGGAAACAAGTACTTTTTTTTCTCAGGCCATACAATTGTAGTCTTAAAAATATGTATATACGATATGATAGCATATTTCCCTATTTAATTCAAAAATCTCACTTGTTTTTTTAAGATCAAATTTCTATCTCACCACTCCTATATTTGTGTAAATATTCTATATATGATATACTGAAAGTATCTTGTAATATTATCTAAAAAATCATGGCTTCAGGCAAAATCCAAAGCGTAGATACAGAAAAACTCAAAGAAGAAATATTGAAAAAAACACCTGAAAAAGAGTACTCTTCTTCAAGGTTTTCAAAAATCGAATCTCAAGTCATAGAGTGACTTGCAAAACAAGATACTCAACAAGTACTCAAAGATATTACTCTTTGAGCTTTGGTACTATGAAGTTCGGATATTCACTATGAGTGTTTTATAAAATACGTATTAGTGCGATTTAGAATCGACTGAGTACTCGTTGATATTTTCAAACTCACACACATACAGTACAAAAAAATAGTTGAGAGACTCAAATACTCTTCAAACTTAAAACTTAATATTACAAATATACCTCAAGATGGGAAGTATTCTTTTGAATTAGAAGGAGAGAAAAAAATTGACGTCAGAGTCTCTACCCTGCCTATTGCTTATGGAGAAAACATTGTATGTCGTATACTAGATTCACAAAAAGCTATTATTGATTTCGAAGACCTTTGATTTTTTTGGACATCTAAAAGAATGCTTGAAAAGGCCATATCAAAAAAATCAGGAATGATTTTAGTAACATGACCTACTGGTTCATGAAAAACTACGACTCTCTATACCATACTCAATCATCTCAATACTCGTGAAAAAAAGATAATTACTCTTGAAGATCCAATCGAATATCAGCTTGAATGAATCGTACAATCGGAAATTGATGATAAAAATTGAGTTACTTTTGCGAGTGGACTTAAAGCATGTCTCAGGCAAGACCCAGATATAATAATGGTATGAGAAATCAGAGACTTTGAAACTTTACAAACTGCTACTTCAGCATCACTTACAGGTCATCTCGTTCTCTCTACTCTACACACTAAATCAGCAGCTGATACGCTCGATAGAATTATAAACATGGGACTGAAACCATATATCCTTGCTTCAGCACTTGATACAATTATTGCTCAAAGACTCGTAAGAAAAATATGTCCTCATTGTAAAGTGCAGCGAGAAAAATCAAATCAAGAAACCGCTCTCATTGAAGCTATGATGAAAGAAACAGGAATGAATATAGTATCAAGTGTAAGTATGAAACTCTATGAAGGAACCTGATGTGAAAAATGTAATCATTCCGGGTATAAAGGACGAATCTGAGTGTATGAAATAATTACCCTGAATGAAAAAATAAAAGAAATCATTAGATCTTGAGGTTCTGTAGAGCAGGTAATTCATGAAGCGAGAAATTGAGACCTTATAACTATGAAAGAAGATGGTATTCTCAAGGCTCTAAAATGATTTACTACTATCGAAGAAATAATTAGAGTTATATAACTGTAAAAAAATCTCTCCAAATTGGAGAGATTTTTTTAATACCTTGAATACTTTTTTTGAATTATGTATTATTTCACAAATAACATACCTTGTTTCGCGTTGTATCCGTCATTAGCGACTCAACCTGTTATACCTGAACCAGAAAGAGTATGAGGAGCACTCGTTAAACTTGCAGCTGTAACTGCAGTTTCTTTCGATTTATCTATGACTCTATCAAAACTATAGCTTGTGAAGAGTTGAGCAGAATATTTCAAATTTGAAGAAGCTAGAGTATATGCTGCATTTAAGTTTGTGAGTGTTCAGTTATTAGTAGTAAGATTAAAAGTTCCTGTTCCTCAGGTAACACTTCGAGCAACAAGAGTCCATCAACCACCTGCTATTTCCATATCACAGTATACACTTACAACTGCTGATCCAGTTGGATTTATTTCATAAATTCAGCTATTATTTCCATTACCAGTTTGTTTCAATCTCTTACAGTTTGCCTTTGGATTTGCTGCTCTCAGAACAGTTCCTGTTCACTCTAATTTATCAGTATCTGACAAATGAGCTATGTAAGTATTTGTAGTTGCCACTACGTCGACGCTCGTAAGTCAAGAAATATCTTGTACTGGAGTGTTGTAAATAGTTGGATCTGTAGAAGTGAGAATTCATAATTTCTTACCATAAACTTTTACAAACCTTTCATCATAATTAACAGCATTTGCTTGATTTCAAAATGTATTTTTAGAAACTAACCCTCATTCCTCAAGGAGTGTCAGGAGTTGAAATGATGTTCTATCTTTAGATACATAGTATGTGTAGTATGTTCCATCTTTAGGATCTGTTCATCAGTTCGTATAATCAATAGTTTCAAGTACGTCTACTCATAGAAAACCTTGGTATCCTATGATATTTGTAGCACCACTTGCTGTAATATCTATATAATCATCTGGAAGTGGAAGAGATTTATTTGATCCATATACTTGAATAGAGTCATTAAGTTTAACCATTTGTGAAACTCTATTAGAATCTCGAGCTCAAGTAAGGTAATTAGAATAAGAGACAAATCAAATTGTAGATAGTATTCCTATAATCGTGATAACAACTATAAGTTCTACAAGTGTAAAGGCTCTTATTTTCTGTGAAAAGATCATAAAGTCAGAAAATTATTTTATAAACAGACTTATATTATTAAAATGCTCATATAAAGCAATAAAAATAGATTGCTCTTCTATATAATCATATTATAAAATGTTTAGCTGAATTATCGAAAAAAAAGGAAAAATACTTTCTATAGAAAATGGAACCTATACTGTAGAAAACTTGTACTGAAGCGAGTTAACACTTGGACAGTCTATAGCTCATGATTGAGCTTGTATGACGATAAATGGTTTTACTTCAGAAAGCTATAGTTTTTTTGTAATGTTAGAGAGCTTAGCTAAAACAAATTTTTGATCTAAAAAAACATGAGATTTTTTTAACCTAGAACGTTCCCTCAAAGTATCAGATAGAATAGACTGACATTTTGTAAGTGGTCATATAGATTGTATAGGCCTAGTAAAAAAAAGAGAGCTCTTAGATGATGGATCACTTTTATTAGGAATTAATTTTCCTGAAACTTTTTCCAAGTATACTATAATAAAGTGATCAATTGCACTTAATGGAGTGAGTCTTACTATTGCAGAAAAGTCAGATTGATATATACTCGTTTCTCTCATTCCCTTAACTCAAGACTGGACAAATCTATGAGAAATCAATCTATCTGATTGTATAAACATTGAGTTTGATCTTCTAGGAAAATATATACTTAATACAAAATAATATGGCTGACTTTACCCAAGAACTCAATAGTATTTCAAATATTCCAAAAAATATAAAAATAGCATTCATCACTGCTGACTTTAATAGTCTCTATACAACTCAACTTGAAAATCTTACTGAAAAATTACTCGAGGAACATCATTTCAGAGACATTAAAAAATTTAGAGTTCCCGGAGCATTTGAAATTCCAGGTATGATAGAAAGAATTATGAAGCACTGAAATTTTGATCTTATTTATTGTTTTTGAGTCGTAATACGTTGAGCAACCAGTCACTATGACTACGTATGTAATGAAACAGCAAGGTGAATCATGAATGCAACTGTGAAGTATAAAACCCCTATTATTTTTGGGCTTCTTACCTGTGAAAACAAAGAACAAGTTGAAGAGCGTATAAACGCAAATCTTGGTATTTCTGGACTCAATTTATTATCAGCAAGTCTCGATGTCTAATATTACAATACAGCAAATATCATGAGTAGTGCTTCATGGGAAAAAACTATGAAGAACTATCTGATTTCCTACCCTCAATATTCATTTAGATTCACGTACAATACATTTTTGAGTCTATGTTATTCGAGCAGTTATATGTAATAAAATATATGATTGAGTTGGAACATATTTAGAAGGAAAAAACCTCTTTGAAGCCCATATATTTAACTTCAGTCAAGAAATTTATGGGGAGATAGTGGAAATAATTCTCCTCAAAAAACTACGAGAAAATAAGAAATTTGATAGTTTTGACGCACTAAGATGACAAATTACTCAAGACAAATTTGAAGCAGAAAATATAGTTTTAGCCGTGCTCACTTTCTGAAGTTTTGATCACATACATCCATGACATGAATATTATCTCAAACAAGCATCGAAATTTTGAAATACACTCATTACTGTTGTGGCAAGTGATGAAAATATAGAAAGAATTAAATGAAAAAAACCTGACTATACTATGAGTGATAGAATACATTCATTAAATGCGCTTGGTATTTCTGATATCATCGAAGCTTGAAGTAATACTCGTCCTATGCAATGGCTTGAAAAATATAAACCCTTTTCTATATGCCTAGGATATGATCAACGTTGAAAATATGTAGACTCCCTTCCTAAAACCCTCAAAGAGCTATGACTGAGTAGTCATATTATCACAATAAAAGCTTTTCAACCTGAAATATTTAAGAGCTCACTCCTAAAACAAAAAAACAACACTCATTAGTGTTGTTTTTTTTGATTTGAATGTGAGAGTATTTCCTGATATTCTTCAAGCTCCGTCCATTTTCAAAGAGAAGCAAGTCTCGCTTGGTCAGGCCAAGTAGTTGGGATATAGTTAGTATATCAATTCCCCGCTTCAAGTAATATTTGTTCTAATCATGCGACATCAAGTCGAACAATATCTGCAAAGTTATGTACTCATTTTAACGCTAAAAGTTTTTTAATTTTTGAGTCTATTCAGATTATGAGTGTAATATCTCAAGTGACTATTTCCTCAAATATTTCATCATCATCTTTCTCAAATATTTTTTTTTCTTGTAGAGAGTTTAATTTAGAGGCTTCAGTGTAATTTTTAATTTTTGAAACTGGTTTAATCAGCCAACCAAACATCATTCCTAAAAAAAATGTTCCAGCGAGGATAATTAATATCTCAAAACTCGATTCAAAGAGTGTTGCATCGGAGGGTAGGTATTCAAACATAGGATGAGTGTATAATAATTTAATTGAATCTTATTGGCAAGCGAGTTCTTTCATTTTAGAAATAGTAGTAGTAAACACGTATCATGTAGGCTGGTTAATATCCCACGGGTCTAAAACATCTGCTCTATAGAGTAGTTGAAAAGCTTTTACGGCTTCAAAATCATCTGCATCATAACTTCAATCTACTGTAAGATTATTTCCTATAGAATTCAGAAAATTTTCAAGATATTGAACTTGTATTGTACTGTTATTTCAACCGAAGGCTATAGGGCCAACGAAATTATCAGAACATACTCAATCTCAGCTACTCGTTCAAGTATTTGATGAAAATACAGGTACTTTTTCTTTGATTAAATCTCCATTTTGAGTCATAGTCTCTTGTTCGAGAGCTTCTAACAGTGTTCACGAACTTCCAGTTGATGATTCTGGAACGTCTAATTCAGTATTAACACTTCACTGAGATAGATCATTATTTCAAAGGAGGACATCATTACTAGAAAGACTTTGAGTTCCACTTGAATCAGATGACGAAGATGGATTTATCTCATCAAAGCTATCTTCAGTGAGAGCTCAAGTATTCGAAACGAGCGTATTTGCAGCAATAGTGTCAGTACAGAATCATTTTACATTACATGTGTACCAGTACCAAGATGTATATCCCCAAGCAATTGTAAGAATAAGTGTAAAAAATATAGATATTATTTTCATGATTTATTTGAAAAATAGAGAAAAACAGCTTACTGTAACTATACTAAAAAAAAGCTTCTCAAAGTCAAATAAGTGGCAAAAACTTGCGTGACATTGAACAATCTTTATACTAAAACTCATAAATTAGCGATACCCATTTTATGAAAAAAAAATACATATCATTTTTGATTCTACTCCTGGTCTTCACATTTCAAAACCAGTGAGTTTTTTGAGCTGAAGAAATTTGCGCATCTCAAAGCTGATTTGGACTTTATACATGTAGAAACGAAAATATATGCAAAGGATATGAGTCAGCTAAACCAACGTATAACGTACTTCCCTTTGAAAATGCGTGAGACGCGACCCCAGCGTTCCAAAATCAAAAAGCTGCTGCTCCAGCATTAGATGCGGCTAAAGAGCTTTACAGAGCAAATATTTGAAACATATATAAATGTGCCATCATACAGTCCCAAATAAACTCATTAAATTTCTTAAATAAAGAGCTCTGACAGGAAAACTCCGGTCAACTGAAAGATTCTATCTGATGACAACTCGATCAAAGACTCCAAAGACTTGAAATATCTAGTAATACATTGGGGTGCACACTGAGTGATAATCAAACCGTTCAAAATAAACTCAACATACTCAGGGAAACAACGACTCAACTTTGTACCTACGTAAATTATTTAGAATACCTAAAATGATATTACGCACAATTAGATAGATTCGCAGATGAAAGTGAGATGCGTAAATCGTATGGTCAGGATATAAAAATAGATGACCAATATACTCTGACAGAACTTCCAACTATTATAAACAGTATAGAGACGGAAATTGCCCAAGAAATATCTCACAGTTACAAAGTATTTCCAATTGCCTATCACGCGTATAGTGATTATGAAAATAACTTTCCTATTCACTATCTTCTTGAAATAGTCCACGCAGATGTAATCCTCTTAAAATCTCGCTTGTATGAAACGCTTATGCCTATAGCTCAACTCTGACTTAAGGTTATTAATGCCATGAGTTACTAAAAAAATCTAAGAATTAATTCTTAGATTTTTTTAGTAAAAACAGGTATAAAGACATAAGTCACAAGAGTCAAAAAACGAGCAACAATCACTGAATGTATGAAGATGTATCGAGAGTAAAATACTCTACGTAATACTCAAGAGTTAATAGTGCTATAGTTCAAAGAGATACTGCAATGGTGAGTCAAAAGATCATGAGATAAATATACTCTCCTGTTACTGCTGATTCAAGCTTATTTTTTTGCCCTCATAAAATATGCATAAGTTTGAGCTTTCCATCTTTAAAACTACGCAAGAAACTTATAGAGACTAAAAATGTAAGAAATGAAAATATAGTAACATATGTGAGACAGAAATAAATAATAAGGAGAACTTTTTGTGCCACATCCAATACTATTTCTAGAATCTCCTTCGCGTTTATAAATACTACATCTCATCCTACAGCTTGTGAATATTCAAACTGAATATTTTCAGCTTTATTCTCAGATTTATAAGAAACAAAATATCTCTTAGGAAAGTTCTCAAAATCAGGCTCAAATACAGAAAAATAAAAAAATGGATTACTTCCAGATCGTACAGCCTTTCGAATATTTTCGACAGTGAGAATTTTTTCTAATCAGGCTGAACTAAAAAGTATTTCATCTCAAATATCAATTCAGAGCTCTCAAGCAAAGTCTTCGTCTACAGATACTCAGTTTGAACTTATAGGATTTCAAACTATGATATCTCAGTCCATATTTCTTGTAGTTGAAAGAAACTCTCGAGAAAATTGCCTTGGCCGAGCTCATATTCTATTTGAGTACTCTAAAATATCTATCCCTTCCACTTGTAAAATTCTGAGTGGAGTAATTGTATATATTTCCTCTTCACTAAAATATTGTCTCGTAATTTCTATATCATCAGGTGATACATCGACAATAAAACTATCATTACTTGTAGCTGTAAAATTTGAAATAAAATTTAAGAAACTTCCTGAAAATACAAAAAATACAAATATAGAAAGAAATGAAATAAATGAGGAAAATACTATAAAAAAAGATACATTTCCTGGCTTAATAGTAGAACGGACAGCATCAAAACTATAAAAACTTATTTTTTTAAGGAGTCATCGACTCAGAAAATATATAAATTTCAATAATAAACTACTTAAAATATAGAGAATAATAATGGTTCCTGTAAATCATAAACTATATAAGAATGCTTCAAACACAGGTATATTAGATATGACACTTATCGCGTAAAATCCAATAAAAATAAGAGAGAGATACACAAAATAATTCACAAACCCAAAATTTGAAAAAAATGAACTATCACTGAGTAAATCTCTAATTCTCGAAGTATAAATTTTGTAAAACGGAGAATATACTCAAATCAAAAGTAATACTAATGTGATTAACATTCCCTGAACAATAGATTCTGGATGAAAAATTAAAAAATCATAGAGATTTCATAAAAACACTAAGGCAAGAGCATTCATTACAATTGCAAATATGAGAGCAATAAAGAAAATTCCAGCAATAAAAACAAGATTAAACATAAACATTTTAGTTTTGGAAAGACCAAGAATGGTTAATAATCCAAGAGTTTGTTTCAGTTTTTTATAAAATGTTTCTAAAGATAGAATAATTATAAAAAATGTAAGTACAAAAACTATCAGATTGAAGAAATTTATAAAGAGCCCAAGTCTATCTGTTATTTCTCAAATATTTTCATTTCTATCCTCTAAGCTTCTTATTCTCATTGAACTAAATTTGGAATCATTTTCTATAGTTTGAACTATCTCAGGATTATAATCTCAGTAAAATCAAGCATAATATTTTCTATCAATTCGAGAATTAGAACTATTTAATGATGCATCAAACTCTCAAATGGGTAAATATATTTTTGAGCTTACAGCAAATGCTGATAGGTTTCATAGTGGAGACGCTGTAATAACTCATAAAACTCAGTATTCTTTTCAAAATATGGTGATATTTTCTCAAAATTTTTCATATAATCACGCATCTATTATGAGTGTTCCAGATTCATTGATTATGTCATACAAAAAAGTATCATAAATAGGATAGGATTCATCATGATATACGAGATCAATAAGACTTGGCTGCTGCTGCGTGTCAAAAATACTTGTTTGAGTTTCTATAGTATGTGCAATTTTGAGTTTATCTGTATAGGTCTCATCAAAATAAGCTCTATCAAACTCTGAATTTCAAGAAAAGACAATATCACCTCATAATAATGGTCGAGTTTGCTCTTTGAGATACTCGTTTACAGAAAAAATTATATTACTCGAAAGTATATAAGAAAAAAGACTTAAAAAAGTAGCAAGAAAAATAAAGAGCAAATAGCTCTTTCAACTTTGGTAAATAATTTTTGAAACAGTAAATAACATGAGTGAGGGGTTATGTGAGTTCTAGTTTTCAATCGTGTACTCTATATATTTTTTCAGCAAGTTCTGCTACTTCATCATCATGCGTAATCAGGACAATCGTATTTCATATTTGTTTTTGTAATCGGACAATGAGTTCCATAACTATTTTTTTGTTTACAATATCAAGAGCTCAAGTTGGCTCATCAGCAAGTAAAAGTTTTGTTTTTCAAACAAAGGCTCGAGCTATCGCAACTCTTTGAGACTCTCCTCAACTGAGATTGTATACATACGAGTTTATTTTGTTTTCAAGCCCAACTATGGTAAGTATTTCCTTCGTACTAAAGTTTCTTTCCAGTTTATTTAAATCAACAATTAGATCTATATTCTCTTTCACAGTTAAGTTTTCAATGAGTTTAAAGTTTTGAAAAATATAAGAAATATTTTGTCCTCTAAAACGAGTCATTGAAGCGTCACTCAGTTTTGATATATTATTTTTATCGATTGTAACACTTCAAGTATATTCTCTGTCGATTCATGAGAGAATATTTAAAAAAGTAGATTTTCCACTTCAGCTTGGTCAAACAATAGCAATAAAATCTCCATCTCAAAGATTAAAGTCAGCATCTTTAAATATATCTACACGTTCCCCTGCAACAGAGAAGTGTTTTTCCAATTTTTGTATTTCTATCATTATTTATTTTTGAAGTATTTCCTCGTCTTGTAAAAACTCATAGAGATTTTGAGCTATTATATCGTATCATGCACTTGTTGGATGTATTCTATCTCCTTGATTCAATGAAGTTACTCATCATACATCTTTGAGAAATGATTCTAAAAAGTATATGTCTTTATTTTCCTTTGCTATATCAAAATACATCTTTTTGAACTCTCTGGTATAACTTAATCAAAAATTAGCAGGAATTTCCATTCCTCATAAAACAATCTCAGACTCTCACGAATACATATCTATTATACTCTGAATATTCTTTTTCAAATCATCAACCGATTGTCCTCTCAGTCCATCATTTCATCCAATCATCAGTAATACTATATCGGGATTTTGGTCAAGATACAGATTTGCTCGATTGAGTAAGTTTTGAGAGGTATCTCCACTCACTCACGCATTGACAAGCTTATAATTGTATCAATCTTGAGATAAGAGTTGCTGTAATTTACTCGGGTAACTTTCAGAAATATCAAGTCAATATCAAGCAGTGAGACTGTCTCATAGTGCAATTATAACTTGTTTATCTTGAGTTATTTCAGAGATATTATCTTCGTTATTTTGAATCATAGATGTTTCATTTGAATTTAAACATGAACTGAGTAAGAGTCAGAGAAATCAAAGCAATAGGAATATTTTCATAATTTAAATTATTTTATACAAAACGCTTTTCCCCATCTTGGAAAAAATATTGGAGTGTGAGTTGAATATTTTTGGTATTTCGCACTATCTTTATAATGCTCTTCCATTGGAGGTACACCAGAAACAAATCGAACTAGTAAAGTAATCAGTATCCAAGATACAAATACGAGAATACTTATTTGAGAAGCTATAATACAAATCCCAAACCAAAATACTGATTCTCAGAAGTACTGTGGGAACCTATGAAATGCTCTAAGACCAGAAATAAGAATATCTCAATCCTTTTTATTTTTTATAAATCAAGCAAGTTCAGCATCTGCTCTGGATTCATATAAAAGTCAAAATAGAGCTAAAAGTCATCCAATAAGTGTAAGAGCAAAGTTAGTTTCAAATCAACTTTGAGTATTTAAAAATATTATCGGAAGAGAAATGATAAACATGAGAACCCCTTGAAGCACATATACTTGAAAGAAACTTCTTAGTTTAAAGTATGTCCATTGTTTTCTCCATCTCGCGTATCGTCTATCTTCTCATTTATATGGAAGTTTTTTAGATAAGATATTCAAAGTTAATCGCACTCACCATCCAGTTATAAGGAGCGTAAGTAAGACTTGAGGAAGAATGTATGTATCATTTCAAATAAGAGTAATCCAGGCTATTGCAACAAATCAAAAACCCCAAAATACATCTACTATTGAGTTATCTCTCAGTTTAAGGGATACTACATAAAGAATAATATAAGATATGACGAGAAAAATAAGAACTTCAGACATTAGATTACTTTATTTATCCAAATAGAAAACGCGTACATAGCAACAGCAATAGCTGAACAAAGAAAAGTTCCCCACGCTATATCTGTAATAACAAAACTTACTGGATAATCTTTCAAAAAAGTAAGATTTGTGAGGTCATACATCGAGTACATCAAAAATCACATTATTGCTCATCACAATGCAATACTTCAATATGACACTGCATATCCAGATTTGAGTACAAAAACATATATCATCATCACGATCACAAACCACGCAGCAAGTCCTACTCCAAGATTCATATTGATACTTCCATTGGAGGATTCAACTAATGGACCAAACTTATCGATAATAAATTGATGCATCACCCTCCCCAAAAATATAGCATCACCAATAAGGATAACTCCGTACCCAACTGCAAAAGTTAGGATTATTTTCAAGATATCCATATATACGAATTTAAAATATAATTTATATCAGTATACTAGTCTCAACTTGTATTACAATTGTAAGAATATGATTTCCAAATTTCCTTTTTTAGAGCTCCATACCTGGTATCAAATTAACTGACGAACTTCACTTCCCTGGAGAGATTATAATTTCTCTGAAAAAGAGCTCGGATACAGAGTCTGGCTCGCTGAAACGATGCTTCAACAAACGCAAGTTAAGCGAGTAAAATCCTACTTTGAAAATATTCTTGAGGCTTTTCCTACAATTCAGGATTTAGCAGCTGCGACCTATGAAGAATTCTTTCCATATTACAAATGACTCTGATATTATTCGAGAGCTCGTAATATGCTCAAAGCAGCTGAGAAAGTTGTCTCTGATTTTGGCTGAGTTTTTCCAGAAGAAACAGAACTCCTTCGAACGCTTCCTTGAGTTGGACCCTACACAGCCGAAGCTATTAGAGCTTTTGCCTACGATATTCCAACACTCTCCTTTGATACCAATTTAGAAAAAATATTTTCTCGCTACTTCTTTGGAAATAAATTTCAGAAGCTGAGTAAAGAGGATAAAGAAAATATCATGCGTGATTTTCAAAAATCAGATATCTCAGCTCGAGATATCAACAATGCTCTCATGGATTACGGAGCGACCGTTTCTCTGAATAATATTTCTGGAATAAACTGGGAAACCTACCCATTTCCCGAATCTAAATTTTATCAAACTCGCTGAGAACTCGAACCAGTAAAGGAAAAGAAAAAATCTACTTTTCCAACCAAACAAGCGTACGTCATAGCAATCCTTCACGAAAATCACAAAATATACTTTAGCAAATACACTGAATTCTCTCCATTTCTCATAGGAAGAAATACCTCTGATCCAAGAGCTATGATTCAGAATTACTTCTCAGAGAAATACGGACTCGAGCTCTCAGTTCGCCCTCCAGAAATTAAATCCTACAGTCAGCACGAAACTCCCTATCTTGTCTGTTACGCACAGATACAATCCTGAACTCACGATTTTCACACTTTCGAAAATCTTAAAGTCAGAGGGTTTGAGGAGGGATATGTAGAAGAGTTAGAGTTTGGGAGTAGTTTGAGTTTATTTTAAACTTTAATTGAAATATAGATAAATAATATGAATTACCAGAAGAGAAATTTCAACGAATAGAAATAAAACTAACTAATCTCTTTTACACTTCTCATACCCAAAAATAATAGTATATTCACAAATATACTATTATTTTTTTGTTAGATGATTCAAGAACATACTTTTAATTTTCTCAAAAATCTGCGAGAACACAATGACCGAATGTGGTTTCATAGTCATAAAAAGGATTATGAAATTGCGAGAAAAAATTTTATGGATGAGTTAGATACTTTTACGAAACTTGCTGAAAAAGTTGATGTAAATATAGATAACGCAGAAGCTGAAAAACATATGTTTCGTATAAATCGTGATGTGAGATTCTCAAAAAGCAAACTCCCCTATAAAGCTCACATGAGTGGATATGTTTGCCCAGGTTGAAAAGCCAATAAAGAATTTAGAGCATGTTATTATCTGCATATAGAACCCTTTAATAATTTTATGGGTGGAGGAAACTATGCTCCAAGTCGAGAATATCTAGAAAAGATTCGAGAAAAAGTAGCAACTCACTGACATGAACTCGAAGAAATACTAAACGAAAAAAAGTTTAAGAAATATTTTTGAGAACTTAATCAAAGAAACAAACTCAAAACCTCTCCCCGATGATATTCAAAAGATCACAAATATATCGATTTACTCAATCTTAAAACATTTTCTGTGAGAAGTTATCTCTCAGATATAGAAGTAGAATCAGAAGACGGATACAGAGAATATGAAAAAAGAATTATGGCACTTAAACCCCTAAATGATTGGTTAAACGCAATTCATATATAAAAAAATCTCTCGATATTGAGAGATTTTTTATATTTTATGACAGAGATTTCATCTCTGCATCGATTTTTTTCATATCTTCTTCGAGTTCTTTCAAAAGTTCTTTTTTTCCTGAAGTTTCAAATTTATTTTTATACTCTCAAAGACGAGTCTTTGCAGATTCTAGCTTTTTCCTTCTAGAATCTTTTTCTTTTTCACTCATTTCTATTTTTTGAATTTCTTGCTCATATCTATCAAGATTTACTGGAAGATCTCATGACTCTTTATCCTGCATCTCTCATCCAGTTAAAGCCAATTTCCTATCAAAAAAGTTATTGAGATATAAATCAAAGAAACTATTCCCAGAACCTAAGAAATTTCCAAAGAAGTTATTTCCTCCCATAAAGCTCTTATACTCCTCATAGTTATCAAAAGATTTCTCAAATGATTTTTCCTGACCATTTACATTTTGGTAGGAATATATTTTTCATTGAAACATAATACCAAAAATTAAAATATAAATGTTAGAAATTAGCACAAAACTAATTTCTGTGCTAATTATATTCAGGATATATACTTCTGTCAAAAATTTTTATAACTTTTTCATAAATTTTGATTTGAGTTCTTGTACTTTTTCAACATCTATTTTCTTAAGATTAGAAATCACAAAAGGTTGCCTCCCCTCAAATGCTGTTTTATTTCTATCAACAAAAGCCCAATACAAATAATTAAATGGACAGGCATCTTCTGTGTATTTTTCTTTGTAATTATAACTGCAGTTTTTACAGTAATCTGACATTTTGTTTATATAGTTTGCACTCGCAATATAAGGTTTTGTTGCGAGTCTTCCTCAGTCAGAAAACTGACTCATAGCGAGCACATTTGGACTCACAACCCATTCAAAGGCATCTGTATAGTATTCAAAAAACCATCTATTGAGTTCATGAGGATCACGCTCAGTCAAAAGTGAAAAATTACCTATCACCATGAGTCTCTGTATATGATGAGAAAAGTTTTCGTCTTGAACTTGCTTCAGTGTTGTAGTTAGACAGTTCATATCTGACTTCTCTACTTGACTCCAAAAGAAATCTGGGAGATCTGCCTCATGTTCAAAGTGATTCCTTAAGTACATAGAGTCTTTATAGTGTTGAAAAAAGTGATACATATACTCTCTCCATCCAAGAATTTGCCTGATAAATCACTCTTTATTATTAAGCGCTGTATCAGTATTTGCTACTCGTAGTACTACTTCTTTGGGAGATAATAGACCAAAATTAATACTCGTTGAGAGCATCGAGTGATAGACATACGGGTCATTTTGATACATCGCATCCTCAAGTTCTCAAAATCGCTCTAAGTGATTTTGTACAAAATAATTAAGCATTAGAAGTGCTTCTTCTCTCTTTGTTGGTTGAAATATCTTGAGCTCAAAATTATAAAATGCTTCTGCTTTTTGTAGTCCCTCATTTTTATCTCAACTAAATAATTTTGTTGCTTGATGCTTTTTATCAAAAGACCTATTTTCACTATCATAGTTCCAACTTCCTCACTCTGGATTTCAGTCGTTATCGACCATAATCTCAAACTTTTTTCTCATATATCGGTAAAAGTTTTCCATAACAGGAGGTTTGCTGTACTGCTTTTCAAAAAGTGCATGAGATATGAAAAAACTCTGCGTATCTTCTCTCATTTCTAATTCTATATTTTGTTTTTTTAATTTTTTTTGAAGCTTTAAAATATTTTCAAATACATAATTTTCTACTGGTTTTATGATAATAAAACTAGAAATATTATTTTTTTGAGCAAAAGTGAGCATTCACTCAAAAAAATTAGCAGCACAGATAAATTCAGCATTTTTTCATGATTTTTGTAAGCTCTCTACGAGATTATATCATCCAGCATAATCTATGACTTTACTGGCAGTATTGAGTTTGAGTTCTTGTTCTAAAAAGTTAATTTTTCCCGTATGATGTACATAACAAAAATGCTCAAGTGACATATCAAGATAGTCTTCTCTGAGTTGATTGTAGAGTATAAATTGTGCAGTTTTTGACATGTGTATTATTTATTTTTTCAGATTATATACATCTAATGTATGAATTCCACAGTAGTTAACAAAAAAAACTCTTATTCAAGAGTTTTTTGTTATTGCATCAATAATTATTAATCAATTACTACATCATCATCAGTTGTGATAATTGTTCCGTTGTCAGTAGTTATTGTCGTATCTAAGTTATCTTCATTTTCATCAGCTCCACCACAAGAAACGAGAAGGAGACCAAGAGCAAGAAGTGCAAATATTGTTTTCATAGTAATATAATTAGTTATAATGGTGTAAATATTATAATGACAAACCAATATATGCAAAGATATTTACTAAAAGAGTGAAATAATAGTGTAGCATTTTATCCTGAAAGAGGATGAATCATTACATCGCTTATATTACATGGAGATGAAATACTGTATCAGGACCTGCTCAAAGAAACACTTTTTGATGACTCAAAGAGTGTGAGATGATGAGTTCCAATATTATTTCCTCAAGCTGGTCCAATAAGCGAAATTGATTCAAAAGAGGTATGATATCACCTTCCTCAACATGGTGTACTCAGGCAAAGACCTTGGAAACTCAAGCATATTACAGATAGAAGTGTTGAGATGAGCTTTGAATCTGACGCTAGAAATACAGAATTTCCATTTAGTTTTGAAATTGAATGTAAAATTACCCTCATCCAGTGATCTTGTTCCATCATTTATACCGTAATAAACACTGGAGAGACCGAATTTCCGCTTACTCCATGACTTCATCCCTATTTTAAAATAAATAACAAGTTAGAACTCACGTTTTCTAAACTGACAGATGTAATTCAATCCAAGATACACATATGGGCAAATAATGGAACAATAAGCTTGAAAAATGTATCTCAAATTTGTATTTCAGAAAAATCAAAAAATCTCACAATTGAGAGTTTATGAATACTAAATGATTTCTGGATATGGTCTATGAAGGACAAAGATTTTATCTGTATAGAGCCAGTATATTGAGATGAATGAAGTCTTATAAAGAATCCATATAACTTAGGTGTTTGAAAATACTGTCAATTTGGGATACAAATATCGAGAGATTTTTAAAGTGCAAAATTTTCTTGAAATAAAAATTCTAAAAAAGCTAAAAGTTGGGATTCTGTTTTTGACAAATATTTCTTTTTTCGAGTTGATTCAATTTCATGAAAAAAATCAGAAAATTTTTTATCTCGAAATGTATCAGCCATATCTCCGTGTACATAACTATTTTTTATTACAGTTCTCGTATTTCATAGCTTATGAGCTGCAAGATCAAAACTTTCGAGAAGTATTTTATTTCGTTTCGTATCACTGAGTTTTTTAAAATCCTTTTTTTGAGTCTCAGCTATGAGTTTTTTAAAAACAATTCTTGTAGCATGCCAAGTCCTGAAGTCTTTTGCAGAGATGAGGTCAGAACCATATTCATGGAGATAACAGTTTACTTTCGTAGCATCAAGTTCATGCCACTCTCAATCTTGTTTATATGAAAATAGATTTTCCTGCTTGTGGTTTTTAAGAGCTGTGAGTGCTGTTACAATTTTCTTTTTTTTAATTTTGATAGTATGTTCCTTCCCTGATTTTCACTGAAACTCTAATTGTGCAACTCACGTTTTAATATCCAAATGACACTGATGCATTGTAGTAAGTCATACTGTTTCGTTTTCTTCATAATAATAATTATCCCCTATCCTAATAACCGTATCATCAAGTACCGTTAGAAGCGTAGCCATAACTTTTTCAAAACTATAGTTTTTAGATTTTATATCTGTTCATGCTTGTTTACGTATATCTCGTAGAGTATTTCAAAACAGTATCATTTTATATGATTTGATAAGATTACGTGCATGCGACCAATCCTCGTTGTAGATATATTGTTTTCTTCATTTCTCATCAAAACCAATGGCCAACATATGATTTTTAGGGTCGGGGCTAATAAAAGTCTCTTCCCACTTTGGTGGAATTACCAGATCCTTAATATATGTTAAAACTTTGGAATCATCTATTTTATTTTTATGTGTATCCTTATAGTAAAAGCCCTTACCTGCTCTTTTTCTGACAATCCAATCACTGGTATCTTCACAATACTTGAGTCAAAATTTACTCGCACAGGCTTCGTAGTCTGTATATAAGTTCTTGAGTATTTCGATTTTTTCGACCATATATATCCTTAATATTATTAATATAATATAGATAATCTCTGTATAGATATCGTATGAAAATAAAATATTTCAAGGGGTCACATCTTGTAAATATTTTAAATATAAATATCATAAGTATATATAATGTATATGCTATGAAAGACACAATAAATATAATCTGGTTTAAGAAAGATTTAAGAATTACTGATAATCAGTGTCTTTTTGAGTACGAAACATCACTCCCAACCATTGCAGTATATTTTTTTGAAAGCGATATAATACGACAATCAGATTTTTCAGATTTTCATTTACAATTTATAGTTTCTAGTTTGATTCACCTAGAGTCTTCTCTTAAAAAAATATGAATTCAACTCCTCTATATTCCTCTCAATGCCGTAGATGGTCTTGAATATATTTGAAAATATTATTCTATTAAAAAAATATTTGCTCATGAAGAAACCTGAAATTTGAAAAGTTTTGAGCGAGATAAAGATGTCATACATTACACTAATAAAAATAATATTAAATTTATCGAATATCCTACAAACTGAGTGGTCCGAAGATTAAAAAGTAGAGATTCATGGAACAAAATATGGAAGTCTCGTATGTCTCATCAAATATATGAAGCAAAGAAAACGACTTGTGATTTTGAGCTTATTTCAGAGTTCAGCTCTAATTCTAAAAATTGTAGAAAATATTATAAACATTTATTTGAAACTATAGCTCAACAAAGGAATCTTCAAAAAGGCTGAGAAGAACTTTGAAAAAGTATTTTGAAAAATTTTTTAAGCACTAGAAGTAGTTCTTATATGTATAATATATCAAAACCATTTGAATCTCAAAGCACTTGCTCTAGACTCTCTCCATACATAACATATTGATGCCTCTCAGTAAAATACGTTTTCAAAGAAACTCAAAAAAGAATGTTTGAACTTGGACAACTTAGATCAACAGCAGCTCAAAATCATATAAAATCACTTGAATATTTTTTATCAAGACTTCATTGGCAATCACACTTCATCCAGAAACTAGAAGACGAACCAGAAATGGAAATCAAAAATTTGAATCCAGATTTTAATAGTATTAGAAATGATACTGATACGTGACTCATTGATGCTGTTTTTTCTGCTAGGTCATGAATTCCCTATATAGATGCTACAGTAAGAGAGTTACAGATAACTTGATGGACAAATTTTCGTTCGAGAGCTACTCTCGTAAGTTTTTTATGTAATACTTGTATGCAGCCATGGCAATCAGTAGCTTCAAAAATAGCTCAACTCTTTACAGATTATGAACCGGGTATACATTATCCACAAATTCAAATGCAGGCAGCAACGACTGGAATAAACACTATTCGTATTTATAATCCAGTATATAACTGAAAACAAAAAGATATATTCTGAAAATTTATCTATCAATATCTCCCAGAATTACGCACAGTACCAATAGACTTTATTCATGAACCACATCTTTGGGACTTGTTTGAAACACTTGAATATCCACATCCCATTATCGATATTAAACAAGCAAATAAAGAAGCTAAAGATATACTTTGGAAAATAAAGTGAAATACATCCAAAGAAACGAAAAATAAAATTATAAAAAAACACGCAAGTCGTACATTTCACTCAGATAGAAAAAATAATACTTCTTCAAAAAAGAAACACACATCAGAAAATAATCAAACAACATTATTTTAACGCAAAAAAAACTCTCATAATCGAGAGTTTTTTTATGATGTTCAAAATTACATTTTTGAAATTTCATCTTGAATATCATTAACCTTATCATCAGCTTCTTCTTTTGTCCAACCGTATTTTTCTTGGAGTTTACCTGATAGAATTTGTCCATCAGCTTTTGCTTCATCTATTTCGTCGTCTGTAAGTTCATTAAATTTTTTTCTAATGTGTCCTTTAGCTTGTTCCCATTTTCCTTCTACGATATCCCAATTCATAATGTATAAATTAAATATTAAAGTGATTCAATTTTATAATAAAATTGTAAAAAAAATGTATGATTACGCTTTTCTTCCTATTAGAAGATATATAATAAGTCCTACTATTGGAAGAAGACCTACAACAAGTAACCAAATTATTTTGTTAACCAAAGGCATGCTTGATCCTAAAATTTGAACAAGTGCCCAAATGAAGATAATAATATGTATAATTCAAAGTATTCATCCGTATTGCATAATAGTAAATTTATTAAATTAAAAGTATATTAAGATTAATCTTAAATTGTAAGAGAATTGTAATTATTTTTTTATTTGTCCATCCTGAGACAAAAATATAGCAATTGGTTGCGTAATGCTAAACTTAGATAATACAATATTAATACTAACCATAAGTGGAATAGCTAAAAAAGCACCTGAAACTCACCATAAACTCGACCAAAAAATGAGAGAGAGTATAATCACAAATGAGCTGAGGTTTAGCCTACTCCCCATTACTCTAGGCTCAATTATGTTACCTGTTATAAATTGTGGAACCATAAGACACGCTAGCAAGACAAATGACATATAACTTTGATCAAATTGTACAAAGGAAAACAAAAATGGAAGAGTCATTGCAATAGCCCCTCATACAGAGGGAATGAAATCCAATATAAAAACAAACAAGGCAAATAAGAGAGCAAACTCTAATCAAAATAATAACATAATAATTCAGCTCACTACTCAGTTAAGGAGTGCTATAAGAAATTTTGAAACAATAAATATATTGAGATCAGAATAAATTTTACCATATATATTTTCTATTTTCTTTTCCGATTTATCAGAAAAAATAATATCAATTTTTTTTACAAAGGTATCTTTTTCAATCAGTATAAATACTAAAAGTAAACCAACTGTCACTAATCATCCTGCAAATCAACTAATAATTCATAGTGCACTCGTTCAAAGGGCAGAAAAATCTACATTTGAAAATATCTGCTGAATATTAAAATCTTTAAAATAAACATTTAGAAGAGAATTACTTGAAATAAGACCTTGAAATCATTTTCCTATTTTATCAAAATTTTCAGTAAAGCTCTCTATCTGAGTCGAAACGATAAATCCAATAATACCAAAAAATCATACAAATATAAATCCAGTAATACTTGCTGATATTATATTTGAATGTGATATTTTGAAAAAATATCTATATAATCCAGAAAAGAATATGAGTAAAATAAATGTAAATGTAAGCATAACAAATATACTTTTTCATAAGTATAATACTACAAATAACAAAAATATCACCATAATCCAAAGAGGCATTGCAATTTTTTTATCTAAATTCATACAGCATTATTATTAATATACTATAAGATAGTATACAAAGTATTTTAAATAATCACTTATTTTATAAACAAATGAAAATAAAATTAGAACATATAGACCAATTAGTTCGTTGAAATAAGTCTTGAATTAATCTAGGATCAAGATGAGTTCCCCATCACCTACATACATTTGAGAAGATGAAATACGACAGAGCTCTTAAAAATAAGTTTCTAGAAATCACACAAAAAGATAGAATAAATCTTATAAATGTGTGGTCGAAGGTTTGCCAAGTTAAAAACTGGGATAATCTTATGCTTATAAAAAATTCAGAAACCTGAAATGCCGAAATACTCAAAGATGGATTCCCCATAAAATCGTGAGAAATAAAAGTTATGAAACAATTAATAAAAAGCTATGTATAAAAAATCAATTTTCTGGTTCAGACAAGACATCAGAATCCAAGACAACACTTGATTGTTTGAGGCAGTACATAACTCGGAGGAAGTGCTTCCTATTTTTATTTTTGATGAAAACATTACTCCAAAATTCGGATGACTTACAGATCAAAAATTTTGATTTCTCAGAGAAGCACTTGAATATGCATCTGAAGATTTAAAAAATATATGAGGTGAAAAAATTATAGTTTTTTCTGGGAAACCCGAAGATATTATTCCAAGTCTAGTACACGAGTATAAAATAGAATGTGTATTTACAAATACAAGTTATGGGACTTATTGAAAAAAAAGAGATGAAACAGTAGCTGAAAAGATAAAGCATCTTTGATGTAAATTTGAATCTCATAAAGACTTTTTACTCGTTGAACCACATGAGGTGGAACAAAGAAAAGTATTTACTCCCTTTTATAAACTCTGGCAAAAAGTAGAATTTGAATTTCATGAGTTAGAACTCAAAAAATTTACACAACTCAAAACTACCCAGCAAACTCAAGCAAAGGATTTTGTTGATACACCAAAACATCCGTACTTCACTATGAAATTTGGTCAGGAAAGATTCAAAAATCATATCAAAAAATCCTATAACCAAGACAGAAATGACCTATGAATCGATGGGATTTCAAGACTCTCTCCCTATCATAGACATTGAGTTTTTTCTATTCGTCAGATTTACAACAAAGCTAAATATACTAGCGAGAGTTTTGTATCAGAGCTTGCGTGGAGAGAATTTTGGCATCATATTTTTTATAATTTTCCGAATACAAAACAAGAAGAATTCTTAGAGAAATATAGGGATATTAAGTGGTCAAATGATGAATATCTTTTTCAAAAATGGTGTGATGGAGAAACATGATATCCTATAGTTGATGCAGCTATGAAGCAATTAAATAGTACAAATTGGATGCATGGAAGAGCGAGAATGGTAGTCGCAAGTTTTTTGACGAAAGATCTGCATATAGACTGGAGACTTTGAGAACAATACTTTGCTTCTAAATTACTTGATTACGATGAAGCTATTAACTTGTGAAACTGGCAGTGGTCAGCAAGTGTATGAGCTGATCCAAAACCACTTCGAATATTTAATCCTATTTTACAATCTCAAAAATTTGATGCAAAAGCTACATATATAAAAAAATACATTCCTGAACTTGAAAACCAAGAATTAAAATCGATTCATGATCCACTTGAAAATAAGCTTTGATATATAAGAACTATTGTAGATCATAGAGAAGAAACAAAAATTGCCAGAGAAATTTATAAAGCATCCTATACGAAAAATACCATAGATTAAATTATGAAAATATTAGACCGATGACAAATAAAAGAGGCAAAGTTATGCAAAATATGTCAAAAGCCATTTACGATTCGTAAAAAATGGAAGCATACTTTTGATGAAGTCTTATACTGTAGCGAGAGGTGTAAAAGAAATAAAAAGACTTAGGAACATTCCTGAGTCTTTTTGTTAGATATAAAAAATTTTATTCTTCTATTTTTATCTCTCATTCCCTCATTTTTTTCTTGAGGTAGATAGTATAGTACAGTGCTGGAATAACAAATAAAGTCATGGCAGAACCTGCTACAAGACCAAATATAATAGTAAATCAGAGTCCTGCCCAAAATGGGTCTTGGAGAGCGAGTGGAAGCACTCAAAATACCGTTGTAAGAGTCGTAACAATTATCGGTTGAAGTCGAGATTTTCAAGCTTCAACGAGTCATTTTACATAATCCTCCAACACTAAAGTCCCAGGTGCAAAATTTGAGTTGAGTCTATCTAAGTTTCTATTAATCCTATCAATCAATATAATTGCATCGTTTACTACTACTCAAGTAAGTGCTATAAAACCAATACCAAAAGTCATTGAGTATGGATTACCAGTAGCAAAGAGACCTATATTTACTCCTAACAGTGCAAGTATCACAGAATAAAGTATTATAGCAGGTTGTGTGTAGGAATTAAATTGAAGAACAAGAATTGAAAATATAAGAAAGAGAGAGATAAAAAATGAAAATACGGTCGCTTGTATTAGGGCTGCATTTTCAGAATTCTCTCATCATGAAGAATAACTCACTCCAGAAGGAAAATTATAGGATGCAGCAAAATCTTCGAGAAGTGGCTGGACATCAGTTGGAAGAGTCCCATTTTCAAGCTCAGATTCTACTGATATATTAATCTTACCATCAAGTCTATTAATACTAGAAAGAGCTGGCTCAAAAGAATAATCGAGATAGTCTCCTACTCGTACTTGTCACTGAGCTGTAGATATTATAATATTTTGAATATCTGTAGGACTCACAGAGTCTTTATATTCAGCAATTTGAACCTTGATTTCATTATCCTCATACTGTGATGCTATGGTTCCAGCACTCAGTCAGGAAAGATTAGCTCGAAGTCACCCTGTTATATCATCAGGAGTCAGTCAAGAAAAAGAGAGTTTTTGTGTATCAAATCGATATACAAATTGACCTGGATTGTCTTTTGATGAAACAGAAACATTTTTTGTTCCAGCAACTCCAACCAGATACTCTTTAAAGTCATTGGCAACTTCTTTGAGGATTCAAATGTCATTACTGCTTGCTGCGTTTAGCTTCACTCAAACTGGAGCTCACGTAGGAGGACCATTCGCTTGAGTTGCTATTTCAACTTTGAGTCAGGCTGAAACGAGTGAGTCAAGGCCAGCAAGAATTTCCTCTTCTACTTCAAACACATCTCTGAGTCAATCATCCTCTCTTTGAATTGCATCTGTAAGCTCTACATACACTGACATACTATTCCCTTTCACAGTAACATAATATACTTTGAGCTCAGGAAAAGACGAGATAGTATTTTCTATTTGAGGAATAAATTTTTCAAGTGACTTTTCATCTGTTCACGTTTGAGCTTCTATATTTATATTAATAATTCCCTCATCAGAAGCTGGGAAAAGTGTGAATCAAATTGATGGTGAAAGAAACACAAAACTTAGCACAAGTAATACAAATGGAATCGCAATAGCCATAAGTCTCGAAAATTTATTGTGTATAAATTTTCCTAAAACATAGAAATATCCGTTTGAGATTTTTTCAAGAACTATTTCTCTTCTATTTTTTTTATCATCTTTCCTTTCTGTTTTTCATACTCTTTCTTCGAGTAAAAATGCTTTTTCTTCATCAGAAAGTGATTCTTCATGAGCTGGATCACTATGATAAATCTTTTTCTTGGCAGCCAGCTTATAAAATAATGCAGAAGCCAGTGTAAGAGAAAGTACTAGAGCAGCAACAAGTGTTGCAAAAACAGTTATGGGAATAAATGAGAGAAATTTCCCTACTATTCCAGGGAGAAAAATAAGGGGGAGAAAAGCAACGAGTGTTGTTGCAGTACCACTTATAAGTGGTGACTTGAGATCCTGCACAGCGAGAATGACTGCAGTTTTCCTACTATATCACAGTTTTTGTCGCTCTGAAGCTCATTCTATAATTACAATAATAGTATCAATAGCTATTCAAAGAGTGAGAACGAGTGAAAAATTTGTCAAAAAGTTTAGAGAAATCCCAATGATATTGAGTACTGCAAATGTGATAAAAAATGAAAGTGGGAGAAGTATACTTGTTATAAGTGATTCTCTCAAACCTACAAAGAGAAATATGACAACAAAGACTAATACGAGAGTTTGAATGGCTGTATTAGCAAGGTTTTTATAATCCTCAATTATTGTTTCAGCGAGATCTTGGGAATATTTAACTTGCAATTCCTTAAATTCTGGCTGTGTTTGTATATAATCTTGTAACACTGCCTTTGCAGTCTTGGATACAGAAAAAACATTATCCCCAGATTGTTTATTAAATGAGAGTGCTACATAGTTTTGACCTGTTTTTTCATAGAATCAAAGGCTTTTAATTCATTGATTTGGATATTCTTTTTGAAATGTCGCAATATCTCAAAGTCTGACTCTCGAAACTCAGTCACCTGAAACAATAATATTTTCTAAATCTTTAATATCCGATAGTTCTCCTTCTATACGAAAGTCATATTCTAAATCTCAAATAGTATAATTTCAAAGTGGTGTATTTTTATTGAAGGTACGGATAGATGAAACTATACTTCAAAGACTCAGGTTCAAATTATCAAGCTTCGCTTTTGATACAAGTACTTGAATCTCATATTCACTCTCTCACGATGAAGATCCTCAGAGTGGATTTGTACTCGCTCATCAAATATCTATAGAAGCTATTCATCACTTTCCTTCTAATTCATTTTTCATCTCTATAGCAAGAGATGTGAGAGTGAAAATATCATACTCTTCACTCGGTCCATATAAGAGAGCATCAAATAGAAGCTCATTCTTGGTAGATATTTCTTGAACGATAGGATCTTCAGCGTCAGTAGGCAGAGTGAGACTATCAACCGCATCCTTAATATCTGTCAGTGCGTCTCTCGTATTGATTCAGTTTTCAAACTCAACTGTAACACTACTCAGTCAAACAGAAGAAGTTGAAGTTATTTTACTCACTCCATCTATATCCTCTATCTCATTTTCAATCTTTTCAGTTATGAGACTATCTATATCTTGAGGATTCACTCCAGTATACAATGTAGCAATAGATATGATACCAAACTTAATATCTGGGCTTGATTCTTTTGGAATTACAATTACAGACGCAACTCAAATAAGAATAATGAGAAAAAGAAGTAAAAATGATGTCTTATAATTTTCAACCCAAAAAGTAAAAAATCCTGGTTTTATTTTTTTCATATTTTATTTTTTTTCAACGAGCATAAATTTCTGACTCTCATAATTTGAAATATCGGTCATAATAATTTTTTGATTTTCACAATCTCTCTCTTCAAAAGTACAAGATATTACTTCTACATATTCACCATAAATACCTCAAAGAACAACTTGTGCTTGTTTAATTCCATCAACTCTCAGAATATTTATCGTTCACGAACCATCTCCATTTGTTGAAATTATATTAATAGGATAGAGAGTCTGCGAGGTACTGATAGGTATTTGGACCTCTACTAAATCTCAAATAAAATTTACTCCACTCTCAAATACTATGGTTGAAACATAATTGAGATTTTTATCTGCAATATCTGATAATGAATATACAGTTCACGAGATAGACTCATTTGCTGTATTTACTAATACTTTCTGACCAATAGTAATATACTGGAGTTCTTCTCTTGAAAATGCTACTTGTATTTCTGGAGTATTATCACTGAGCAAATTAGTTATTTGCGTTCATGAAGCTACTTCTTGTCACACATCAACAAATACTTCTCAAACGGTTCAGTTTATAGGAGATCGAATAGTAAGTTTCGCGTAATCATTCTGCGCAGACGCGAGAGCAATATTTGATTCTGCAATTGCATTTTTCAAACTACTAAGAGATACATCATAGCTTGATTTTAAGTTTGAAATGGTATTTTTGGCAGAAAGAATTTGATTTTGGAGTCATGCAATGGTATCCGCGTTTGATATTTGTATTTTTTCTAGTCAAATCGTAGCATTCAACTCAGAAGCTTGAAGATTATTTTCCTGAATTTGTTTATTTTTTATTTGAATTTCTTTATCTTTTTTTTGTAAGTCTATATTTTTAACAAGTGATAGTTGTGTATTTTCATAGGTTCTCAGAAAACTTTTAATCGTATTTGAAAGAGATATAAAAGCACTGTAACTTCATTGGATACTCGATTCATATCAATTGATTTGAGAAACAAAAGCATCAATCTGAGTTTGACTGAGTTGGCCAATACTCACCAATGAGTTGTTAAGTGTGATTTCGAGATTAGTGAGGAGATTTTTTGAAGTAGAATATCACACATTAAGATAATCAATGATTTCCAAAAGTTCTCCCTCACTTACATTTCAAGAGTTCAGCTTTTCCTGATATGTTATGTAGGTTGAACTATTTCTATAATCTATGAGCTCTCGTAATATATCCTTACTTCTTTGTTTTTGAACAGAATCTCACGCTCAAAGCAATTGATCAAAGTTAATATTTTTATTAATATCGTTATTTGAAACTTTAAGAATATTATCAGAGAACTCAATTATATCATCTATTGAAAATGTGAGAGATATAATTTCTTTTTTTATGTTAGATTTAAATCACTCAATCGTCTCTTGATCTGAAATAATTTTATTTTGATATTCGAGTTCTAATCTAGATATAGTATTATCTATTTGTTCAATTTGTAAATTTGTAGGAGTATTCGTATTTGTAAATTCACTATTTTGAATGGAATCTTTAGCTTGAATAACATTTTGTACACCTGTTTTTTTCGCTGTATCTAAACTCAATTCGAGATTTTGAAGATTCACTTGGGCATCAAATAGTTGTTTATCAAGTTGTAGTTTCTGAGAATCAAAATTAATACTTGATCTCTCAACTCAGTTTTTTGCCCTTTGGAGAGCAAAACTATAGTTTCAAAGTGTATCATCAAGTCTTGCTATAGTTTGACCAGCATTTATACTATCTCAAACTTTAACACTGAGAGTTTTAATTCTCCCATTAGCGTTTGAGGTGAGTAAAATATCTTGGCTTGAAGAAACTCTTCCAGATTTTTCTAAAAAACTAGAATCTTGAAATTCGCTTCAAAGTTTTGTTTCAACAATAAAATCTTGTTTTTCTGTTGAAACAACTACTTCATCATTTGAACTACATCACGCGATAAGTAAAAGTATTCAAATGGAGAGAGCTATTTTTTTCATAAGATTATTGAGTAGTTATAAGTTCCATATTTTCATCTTCTTGTATATACTTTAAGAGATTTTCAATTGATTCGTTTGGGATAATACAAATAGCATTGTTATCCTTAATAACAATACTCACACTATCTCCTGGTTGAAGTCAAAGTACTTCTCGAGCTTGTTTAGGGATGACTATTTGTCCTTTTGAACCTATATTTGCGGTTCCACACAATTGAATTTGCAGTTTTTTATCACAAGACATATCTCGGTAAATTATAAAAGTATGAAAAGTAATACTAATCATACAAAAAAAATATTAAAATCAAAGGATTTTAATATTTTTTCTATATTATACCATAATATTAGTTACTACTCGTTCAACTTTGAGAAGGAGTATCTCAGTTTTGAGTGTCTATTTCAGATCATGTGGACGCTGAACCACTAAGAGTATTGAGGAAATCTTGAAGCTCATCTTGAGATATTTCTGGAGCACTATTTTGACTAGCCATATTTGCTAATACAAGAAGTCATGTTCAAAGTATACCTCAAAATAAAGCTAAAAGAGCTATACCAGCTATTACTTTTGGCATAAGCCGTTGTTTATATTTCATTTCTAAAAATTACATTAAGGAAGATAAGTACGTATATCTGAATGAGGAACTGGAGCATCTAAAATATTTCTTGTCCCCTCAAATATTTTATAGACTCACTCTTGTTCTAATAAAATAGTATATTTTTTTCAAGCAGAATCAAATTTTAAGCTTAACTTCTTTGTGATACTGTTATAACTCACATCAATTTGAACTCATTTATATTTTGAGCTCACTGTATCATATACATCAGAATAATCTATCAGTGATAGAAAAAAGTTTTCATAAAATGAAATAAATTCATTTTTTGAAATCGTTCATGCAAAGGATATTTGCTCTCACCCAAAAGTATCTACACGGACTCAATTTAGAGATTTCTTGATTTTAACTTTAATATTTTTAAAATATTTTTCGTTTTCACCGTACATATATTGCATACTAAAAAGTGATATATACTCTGACTGTACATTAGCATTTTGTGGTACGAGTACCTCAACATCATTAATATAGGTATCATACCTTCAGCTATTTTTTTCTAATGTTATATCATTGTATTGAATATCTATAAATTTTTTAATAGGCTTAAATTCCGAAGCCACTAAAATATCTCTTTTAAATACCACTTCAGACGCATCTTCATCTAATATGACTTTTTTATCCTCAAATTCCTGAACTCATGATTCAGTTTTTTGTAAAAATGTAATTTGGAAAAAATTGGAAAAGTTATAAATATCTTTCTCCTCTTCAGATGCTGATTTAAATTTTTCTTCCCATTCTTTTTGAATCGGATCTAATCTATATACAAAGCCTAATTTTTTAGAATCTAGTGAGATATTTTGAATTTTATTTCACGCATTAGGATAGAGGTCAAAATCAAAGCGTTTCCCCTGGATTACTACATTTTTAAATTCATAATAGTTATTATTTATAACTTTAAGAGAAGTATTTGAAAGTACAACATCGTTAAATTGTGATATAAAATCTCATCCTTTTTCTTCAGTAAGTTCCTCATCCTGAGAATTTGAATCAGGATTAAAAAGTCATTGTTTTGAAACATCATATTCCGCAATATAAAGTTCATAGTTTTCTAAGGCAATAAAATATTCTGAAATATCAGTAAGAGAATTTTGTATATTAATGGAAATGGCATTATCTCTCGTATTGCTTGGCTCTAATAAATACGAAGTTTTTTTGTAAAAAGATGAAATTATTTCAATTTGTTTTTTTAGTTGTGTAAGATCTTTAAATCAAAGAATTTGTCCAGATTTTGGAACAAGTATATTTTCGTCAGAACGTTCAGGTTGAAAATATGCGCTTCTCATATACGTATCGAGTTTTTCTAATATTGAACTATATACATATAATGATGTAATTTTAAGTATATTAGAACGAGAGAACGCAAGATTTGAGTTTTCAATATATCGAGACAGTGTTTCAATTATGATGGTTGTATTTTGACTTACTTTTTCATCATCGAGAAAACTTGTAAGTTGTTTTTCTAAAAATAAACTGAAATACTGGTATAAAAGCTCTGACTGCTGAGTTGTTTTAGAAATATAAGAATTAAATACAGGAAATGACTGAATATATTTTTTTGCTATATCTTCATTATATTTCTGATTTTTATCTAAGTTTCAATATAATGAATACCCATATGATGAAAAGAGAAATGAGTTCATATTAGAGTTTTTATTATCTAATAGAGCAAATCATACTCTAGAAATACTATCTCAAGCTGAAACACTCGAAACTAAAAGTGATTCAAATATTTCTTTGAATTCTATCATTTCAATATATGAATCAGAACTCAAAGATTTTAATGATTGTAAATTGTCTCTTGTTTCTGTTATTAAACCATCGTCAATCTCTTTCATTCGAGAAATATCGAGATAATTCTGTAAGATAAGATTCTTGTAATACACAATTTTCTTTTCTTTATTGAAAAATAAACTTGAATATTGTTGTATCATATCGTAGGCAGGAATATTAGATATGTTCTGCGACTGAATTTCCATGAGATTATTTTTTTGTATCGTATCTCTTGCGTAAATGTCCGTCATAAGTGGAAGTACAAATTTTTCAAAATTATTTTTATATACTCCTATATTATCTTTTTGTAAGATATTACTCAGTGACTCACTGAGATATCAAAGTTGATACACCGTTTGTACTCTAACAAAGTCTGCACTTTCTAAAAATTTTCATCTACTTGGTTCAAAAATAATATACATATGAGGTAGCAGATATATATCTGTATACTTTTGTGTTGTTTCGCTACTCTTGAGAGTAAGCTGAACTGGAGTATTAAGTGCAAAAATCATAACACTTCCTGTTTGTGTTTGTGTATCAATGTAAACTTCTCCAATTCATTTTTGAATTATTTCAAATCAAGAAGCTTTAAAACTATGCTGTGAGTTTAAGTCTCGAAATGAACTAAGGTATAATCATGGCTCAGATACATCTACTTCAAGTGAATCAGTTCACTTTTTAGTAATTGTCTTGTTAGAACTATAGAGTGATTCCTTTTGAGAGAAATGGGTTGATACAATTCAATTATTTATTTCAGAAAGTGAGATATCTACAAGACTATTTTGCAAAAAACCGATTTCTTCTTTAGATGACTGTGACTCAGAAAAAAATCATACTACAATAAGAACCATGAATCAAAGAGTCATAATAATTATTCATAAAACACGGAAAATAAATCTCATGGATTTTTTTCTAATAGGTATATGAGTAAAGATTAACACATATATATTTTTTTGTAAAGAATCTACACGATAATTTATGAGTCAAAATCAGAGCTAAATATATGAGTAAATTTCTCGATTATTTCCTTATTTTGCAACAATATTCATATTTCTCTATTTTCATCTAAGCTATATCTGGAAAAATTAATACTTCATATATAGAGAAGTTTTCAATCTGATAAGATAGATTTTGCATGGAGTTTAGGTCATTTCATAGCTTGAACCATAATTCATGCATTCGTAAGTTTCAAAATTACTTCTGGATTTTCATTAAAATACAATTTTTCGACTACAAGACGAACCTGCACTCACTCTTTAGATTTTTTAATTATTAGTTCTTCCAATGCATCATCAGCAAGATATGGGAAATAAATATCCAAATTTGTTGCAGCAGATTCTATAAGCGACACTAGTTTAAAACGGCTTTGAGATGGAGATAAAACGAGTCTTGAATCAATCACTCATCCAGCAATCCTCTCATAATCAAGTAAAAATAATTCACGTAATTTTTGAACAAATCACACATCACCTATTTTTACAAGTAAGTCTCGATTTTTAGTAAATAATGAATAAGAAAAATTTCATGTGGAAATATAGGCAAATTCATCAATCATCAAGAGCTTCGCGTGATTGAGTGAATAATTCAATGGATCTGACCATCTCACATCAATTCCAGCATCTACAAAAGAATTATAATGCTTATCATTGAGATATGGAGCTTGATATGGATTATTTTCAAGGAGTATTTTAACTTCTACTCATCGATTATGAGCTCTGATAATTGCGTCTCTCATATCCTTTTCTGTGAAGATATAGACTTCTACATATATATTATTTTGAGCAGCGTCTATTTCAGAAACTATTTGTGTTAAAAACTCTTTATTTGGAGTTGAGTAGAGTTCTAATTTTCACCTAAAGTCTGGGACAGAATTGATAGAAAAATCTTTGATAGATTGCGAAGTTACCTCTGCGTTACTAGATTCTAGCTTTTGAGCATCACGAAACTGCCAGTATTCTGGACCAAAATATAAACCAAAACCTACAATAAAAATCAGGGCAATCGTGAGATGTAGTATTTTTTTCATAAGTTTAAAATCAACTTTGTAACTCAAGCATTTCATTATAAAATCATTTCATTTTCACAAGCTCTTTATGAGTTCATCTCTCGAGGAGTTTCCCATTTTCAATTACTATAATATCATCTGCA